>SKVN01000110.1 GCA_007129405.1 Kiritimatiellia bacterium | reverse complement strand
CCAAAATATTCTCGGTTGCGGACGCCAACTGCATCCGCAAGGATGGACAGGTTGGCTCTCCAAACCCGACATGTGCCACCAATCCATCACCAAAAAACGTATGTTCCAACGATTGCTTTGTTCGATCATAATATTGATCCGGCAAAACAACGTCACGCGGACGGAAATCTTCCCGTAAACTTCCCACGGCACTCACCGACAAAACCAGATCAACACCCAGCTTTTTAAACCCGTAGATATTGGCACGATGATTAATTTCAGAGGGCAGTAACCGGTGTCCCACGCCATGGCGCGGCAAGAAATACACCTCATGATTCCCCAGGCGTCCTTTTACATACACATCGGACGGGAAACCGAACGGAGTTTCCACCTCCAGCGCGTCCATTTTAGTCAAGCCCTCCATCGCATATAGACCACTTCCACCAACCACACCAATCTTCATACTTTTACCCTCCAATCCAACCATCTAAAACTGTACCTTCAATTACTACTACAAAATCTTGTGACTTCGACGAAACGCTACCACAATACAATTTCAATATCCAATAACCAATCCCGACCTCTGGAGAGTCGGGAAACTCCCAATGTCCAAATGTGGGATTCTCAAATCACTTCAAACGGCGCGCATAGTAGGGGTATCTGCTTGCATCGTCCTGATCACGATAATAACGCCAACGTTTGTATGACCATAGCCAATAATGTGGATACTCTCGGATCATCAGTTCCAATTGACGAGTCACCGCACATGTCAACTCTTCTGCAGTTCTACCTTCTGAAGTAACGACATCACTACACACAAAATGATAGATTCCTCTTTTATCAGCAACGGCAATCACGACAACGATGGGTGCCTGTGTTTTCTGCGCCAGCAAACCAACCGCATTGCTAACCGTTACCGGCAACCCGAAAAAAGGAATAAAAATACCGCCCTCATCCGGCCGTGTATTCTGGTCCAACAGAAGACCGATGGGCCGATTTGAACGTAATGCTCCCAACAAGGCCCTAACGGCACCTGATCGCGGAACGGGATACGACCCCGTGCGCTTGCGTAAACGAGACAGCATTCGGTCTACGAATTGGTTCTTCAAGGGCATCGCCACAGCCGTCATGGGGTTCCCCTCCATACCAAACATCATGCTAAGAATTTCCCAGTTCCCCAGATGACCAGTCACACCGATAAACGGTGCCATTTGCAAGATGTGGGCCATTTTGGGGTCAATATGCGTATAACGGCGATAGCGAGACGATGTAAAACGCGAGAACCAGAACAAATCTAGCAACGTCAGCGCAAAACTCTGAAAGGCCGACTTGCCGATAGCGATTCGCTCCTCTTTGGAAAGCGTTTCTCCATAGGCAAGTTCTAGATTCGCCAAACTGACCTTGCGCTCACGCCGTGCAAAGCACCACCCTAAAGCCCCTCCGAAACGAGCCAAACCAAGTACACACGCGCGTGGCATCCAAGGGATAACACACCAAGCCAGCCATGCAAGAAGCACCTCGAAAATTGCGCGCAATTGTTTACGTATCAAAACGGGGAATTGCCTTTCTGTCTGCGTCTGCACTTACATGATGATACAGGCAAAAGTAGGCCGTCTGGGGTTCGAACCCAGGACCCCATGATTAAAAGTCATGTGCTCTACCAACTGAGCTAACGGCCCATAAAAAGGGACGACCATACTACGAGCCGTTCCCTCCCTTGTCAAGAGCATCCAGTGCACACTTCGCCGCAGCCACTTCCGCCGCTTGACGCCCGGAGCCACACCCCTCCCACGAACGCCCATCCGGCAGCGTCACAGCAACCGTAAAAGACTGTGAATGCGCAGGACCTGCCGTTTTGACCAACCTGTAAACAGGAGCCTCCTTCCAGTTCCCTTGCGCCAGTTCTTGCAGCAATCCCTTAGGATTAGCGCGTCGCAGATCTGAATCTCCAGACAAGGGCAAACGCGCCACAAATAACCTAGTAAACATCTTCTGGACAGCTTTCATTCCACCATCCAGCCAAGCGGCACCAAACAATGCCTCGAGCAAATCGGCCAAATTTCCCTGGCGTGTATCCCCCCCGTTACGAGATTCACCTTTCCCGAGTTTTAGGTACTGCCCCAACCCCGAATCAAGCGCAATCTTGGCCAGTGCCTTGCCACTCGTGATTTGGCTACGGCGTTGCGTCAATACACCTTCTGGGTCCAGAAAACATTCCCGAAAAAGCGCATCTGCCGAAAGCAATCCCAATACAGCATCGCCTAAAAACTCGAGACGCTGGTTATCCTCACAAATATCCTCATTTTCATAACGGTACGATGGATGAATAAAGGCCTTCTCCAGGAGTTCGCTGCTACGGAACCTGTAGCCAATTATCTTCGCTAGTTGCTTCGGGGTCAGAGCACGTTTATCATGCTGCGTCTTGCTCATACATCTCGATCCACAAACCACTGTACCGCATCTCGAATAAAATCATCAGGATCCGTCAATCCCGACGGCAATGTCATTTGAATCGAAAAATACGCCCACCGCTGTGCACGTCCTGTTCGCAAACGATCCCATCCTGCCCGCAAAATCCGTGACCAATTATAGGCCGTCCGTACATTATGCCCCTCAAACCAGTACACAAAATACTGGATCGGGCGACTCTCCTCCGAGGCGCCCCGTCCTAAAATCGGATACACCCCCACGTCAAACGTTTCTCCGTTCGCAGTCTCAACTGACAAGAAAGACAAGTTACCAATCGGGACATTCTGGGCCACGAGACACCAATCCGGTCGATGAATCCCCTCGCGAGATTCGCCGGTAATCAGCACGATCACATGCCGCTGCAACCCTTCCGGGCCTCGATATAAACGCCGATCAATCTCCACATCGCGTGGCAATAACGCCCGCTCGCTAGGCGACACCGTATCCAGCTCTCCTCCGCTAACCGGACACACCCCAGGCTCAATAATATCACCATCTCGAAACACCTGATTCACACTCGGATCCAGTGAATAAAAAAGATTTATCCCTTCCCATTCACCAATCGAAGACGGCAGTGACCATGCCTCCGGCACGGGCTCGGCCTCACGGACCCGCGAGGCAATATGCAAAACAGGCACCGCCACCATTACGATGAGAAAAAACAATATCAAATGCAATTTTTTCAAAACAACTCCTCTACGCGCAAAATGTATCTCTCACGCAAGATAACATTACCTCATTATTAACTCGTAAACATAAAACCCGATGCGCAGCAGCGCGCCGTTCAACTTATTGATACATTGAAGGAGCTAGAATGTCTATCTGTCGTCGCGTCAAACCTGCTTCGCCATATATTCTTTCCCACTGCCTGCATACACTCTTCATTTCAGTGATAATATTATGCGCCTGCGGCTGAGACAAACCAAACTGTTCTGCTTGACTGAGGGCATTCTCGATCGAGGCATCACGCCCTGCCTCTCCAATGGACATCGCCAGACGAAACTCCGTTCCAACGCCTACCGTGGTTAACGATGGAACAATATCATAAGCCGGGGCCAGAATCATCTTGTTCCCGCGGCATATAAATCCATGATTCTTTGGGTGATCATCCGTATTGCGAACGAGAATATTGAAAACCATGCGGCGGAACCACTCGTGCACATACTCAACCGACATAAAGCTTCTCATCCGCGCAGCAACCGCCGGATACGACCAAAGCAATCGGTCACGCTGATCCCACTGCATAAAGGACAAACTGCTAAGAAAACCGTTTCGCAACCATCCCGCACTTGCGTTTATCCTGTCGAAGCGTTTTGTCAGATACACGCGGCGCCCCCCGACATCCACTAGCCTTACTTCGGGCACATTGATTCCGCAGAAGCTAGCCAGTTGCATCGTAGCATACTCTAAAACCGTAATCGGAAACCGATCCTCCCTTGCGGGAAACTTTGCCAACCAAAGCTCGCCCGCGTCCTGCACCGTACATTTGGGGCGTGCGCCACCAACACTCGTACCATGGAGCAACAAACGTAACAAACGTTGATCAACCTCTTCACCTCCCGCAATGCAATCGGCTGCACCCAAAATATCCGCGAGATCACTGAACTGAGGAAGAGTCAATGCGGGTTCTGGGGATTCCGGTGACGACCTGAAGTCCAAACAACCAACGCGAGTTGCACCGCCTGCCGCCAAAAAGTCGAATGTAGAAAGTGCCTCCGGTGCTGTATGCTTTTCTGCAGCAATCACCAAACGCCCCCAATAATCCGGAGCCGCGTCCGCAAAGGATCCATAAAAGCCCTCGTTTGTCGTCACCTCCCGCGGCTCAACACCAAGCGGCAATGCTACCGGATCAACCGACATAGCATTCGGACGCTCCACATACTTCCGCCCATACACAAACCGACCGACCCCGGCATCCTGATCATGGTAAAAAATACCAGCAGGAACCGCCTCGGTTCTGTCCGGTAAGTAGATAAAAACGATTAAGGAACGTTCAGCCATCGCGAGAGTCCTCAGAAGTCAACCATTTCATCCTGCCGCTTGCGGACACGATCCGGCACAAGCTCGCGTTCCCTTTGCAACCCAATCAGATCCTTGGCAGGATCTGCCAATAATGCAATATCACGCTCCAACCCGAGAACCCATAAGGCCGACATCAAAACACCGATAGAAACCGACACCTCCCCCTTCTCCAAACGCGACAACGTTTTACGGGTCACAAACATGCGCGCAGCCATATCATCCTGCGTGATCGCGCGTCTCCGGCGCGCCAGACGTATATTTGCACCAATCCGCCTCGCAGTATTCTGCAAGGGCGCAGGCAATGCATCTTCAGAAAGAGTTTTTCGTGTCATATATTACGCCTTAATGTCAATTAGGATGAGAATAATATACAATAAATGGGTCTTTAAAACAATAAAAACAGAAAAATATACAAGCACGGCATCAAATACAGGAGCACAAACCCTAAATCATCCGGCCCGGAGCCTTTTGCGAACGCGATCAAAGAAGATCCAGGTTTGCTCCATCACCCCACTCACCCCCATCACCATCAAAACACATAAAACAAATATCAAATATCCCGAATAATCATGGTAGATCTTCATTCCCAGATCCTGCCCCCAGAAACGAGCAACGATTGCAATCGTAACAATCCGTCCGATATTCGCAGCCACGGCTACAGGTATACTCATGGCAAACAAAAAAATGCGGGAAAACCAATGTTTTTTGAATAGGTAGGCATAAAGAGCCGTAATCGCCATCAAGGCCATAATCGACCGAATGCCACTACACTCATCAGCAACATCCAAGGCAAACCCTTGTCCTGCAGTCGAAACGACAGCCGTCTGTACCTGCGTGGTTGGGATCCCGATCCCATTTAAAATCCACGTCGAGACGACTGTTCCCAACATCCGCAACGGAAACGTCGCATGTGCCAGAAACGATACCGGTACAGCAAAAAGAAGAAAAACAACGGGAAACCAGGCCGTCCAAGCCGCCCACCGCCCTACAAAAAGCCAAATCAGTGCCCACAAACTCAAAACAAAGGCAACCGCCGAAAGATGCGGAATCTGCATCCGCAACCCTGCAGCATGCATAAAAACCGACGCAAACAACAAAACAATTCCAAAACCATGCGATTCAGCTTCAGACAGGATTTTGCTCCACATCTTGCGATCACGCCAGAAGAGCCACAGACTGATAAACGGTATAATCAATCCATGCGAATAGTCCACCGCATCCGTAGACTCCTGCGACCACATCACATAAAGCCAACGAAATAGCGACCCACTGGTGCCCCTACCATGCCATACGGTTACACCCCAAAATTGGAATAGCAACAGGACGCACATCATACCGAATACAAAACCAACCAGTATATTCTTATATCTCATAAAATGATTCATGGGTACACGCTATCATGATTGTGTATGAAAAGTAAAATCAATACAGATTGACGTAATACAGACAAGGAGGTGCTAAAACGCACAACGCCCCATCCTGCGTTGTTTCAATAACAACCACAGAAACCGAGGGTTACCCAGCAAGTACCTGCGCCACAAGCGCCGTGGTTCCTTGCATAGGCGGAAAAGCCATTCTAGCCCCATGCGTTGCATCCACTTTGGCGCTTGCGACAACATCCCGGCATGGAAGTTAAACGCTGCCCCAACAGCAATCAAAACCGGAGCCTCCAGCTTTTCACGCATCTGCCCCATCCACAAATCCTGTTTAGGGGTGCCCAGCCCCACCCAAACGATATCAGGCTCTGCGGCATTGATTCTTGCCGCTACGTCCCTGCTCTCTTCAGACGTCAATTTCCGAAAAGGCGGAGCTATGGCTTCGACAACCTTGATGCTCGGAAACCGCTTTTCCAAGTTATCTTGTAATTTATGGAGTACTTCGGGGGTCCCGCCGTAAAAGCAATGCTTTAATCCAGCAGGCACTCCAGCCTCGCAAATTTCCAACATTAAACCCGGCCCATAGCACCGCTGTACATTCATATCTGGAAATGCTTTACGACCCAACCATACCAATGGCATTCCATCGGGCACAGCCATGGAACTCTGATTCACGACTTCCGCCAGACGCGGATCGTCAACACACTCTAGCATCGTATGAACCGTGCAGACATTGATATAACCGCGCGTTTTTGTTTTTACCATTTCCAAAACACACGCCGATACAACAGTGGGGCACACAGCACTGATTCGTGCCGCTAACACCCTGTATCGCTTATAATCTTTTTTCGGCACAGCAAAACCTGTACATATATCGTTGCATGCATACACCCGCAACTAACACAACCCGATTGCTTTGAGCAACCGCTCGGTTGATTTGTTATCCTGATTTGCATGAAAAAGTGCTCTTAATTCCCGGCGCCGCACACGCCACGAATCCTCATCATTGCAAATTCGCTTTAATTCGATTTTTAACGCTTCCCAATCGGTAGCTGTTGGCCCCATGAAATAGTCTTCAATTGGCTCCATGGTGAACCCGCGCGTATTACGATAGACGTCAATGTCTGGAAAGCAATGTATAATCGGCAAATCAAGCAATAGGTAATCAATAGCTACACTGGAAATATCGCTGATCAGGACATCGCTGGCGGCCAGGGCTTCATACAGCGAAAGGCATCTGCGGTGAAGCCAGTCATCATCTATGACCAACAAATGACTCAACTCCTGTGAATTTTCAAAAGCGCTCATAGGGTGGGGCTTTACCCAGATCATGATGTCGTGCATTTCACAGAAAGCGTTAATTTCTGCCGGATCGATATTATGCAGCCCAAATACAGAGCCGCTGTCTTCCCCGTCTTCGTGTATCTCACCACGAACACTCTTACGGTAGGTAGGCAGCCACGCAATGATTTTCTTTCTACACGACCTGTCCCTGACCCCCAGCTTTGCCCTTGCAACTGCGCGATCCAGAAATAACCGATCATTTCGGGGCAATCCTGTAGAAAGGATATTTCCGAAAGGGCCAAGAGCCTCTTTAACAATTGGCTTCCAGAATTCAGAAGTAGCGAGCGCATAACGAGACCGTATACGCTCTTTCGGGTCACGATAGCCTCCTAATTGCTTGAAGATCATACCATGCCAAACATTTACCGACACAACCCGTCGGGGAAACCTACGCATGAAACAACGATGGGTAAAAAACACATAACGCGCCGTCAGAAGCCAAATCCACGCATGAAGACTGCCTTTGTCGACAATCTTAATCTTCCGGTGTGCATCGCCAAAAACCATTTTCCCCACATGAACATCATCCGCAAAAATAATCACATGACGCACCGATGTTTCCGGCAATTGCATGGCGAGTGCACGCGTGCTGTCTTCACCAACAGGCCACCCCCACAATATGGCATGATTCCATTTGGGCAAACAGACATAGAGCAGATATGCTGCACTACGAATTAACTCTTTAAACCAATTTCTGGTCATAGCCCGCTACTCCAGGTTAAATACGCTATGGCTTACATGGGTTCAAGCACGAGAAGTGTCGGGTGGAGGGTGCCAATTCTTCATATTTTTCAATTCCCGGCTTAATTCGGCCTCGATAATATTGTAGCTGTTATCGATGATCCGCTTCTTTATGCTCGTAGTACTAACCCCGGGTGTATAGTCAAAATACTCCACCCGCTTACCCGGCTGTTGCTTAAACCAATCTAATCCATCAAGGCTTCGTTCTTTCCAATCGCTACCAATCGTAACGATGTCTACATCCAGAGCCTTCAGCTGCGCGATTTCTGTAAGTGCGGTCTGCTTAACAACACGATCAACATAACGTATCGAAGCTACGATACGGCATCGATCCTCATAGAGGATTACGGGCGGCATCCCCTTGTAGTCACAGACCAACGCATCTGTACTTACTCCCACAATGAGTATATCACCCAGCTTTTTAGATTGTTCCAAAATATTGAGATGTCCCACATGGAACAGGTCCCAACTACCGGACGTGTAAACTATGGTCTGCTTTTCGGAATGCATTGACGAATCTCCTTAATTAAATCCATGTGATCCAAGATGGTAGATGTACCGAGGTGCGCAACCCGGATAAGATCCGGCTCCGCCGATGGCATAACAAAATACCCTTTTGCGGCAAGAGCGTCCACAACTGGTCGCGCCGGGCAAGGTAGCGTTACGCCTGTGAGGCAATTGGACAAGCACCCGGATTTCAGGGACCAACCCTCCTCGCGACAGGCTTGCCGGAATGCTGAAGCCTTCTGTCTAATAGCTTCAGTCACGTTCTGTACGCCCGTTTCCTCCAGCCTCTTTAAACGCGCATGTAACTGCAAAAACAAATGCGCGGCTGGACTAAACGGAGTCTGCCCACGAAACAAATTTTCTGCATATGCGTTCCAATCGAAATAGTAATGGTCCCTACCCCAATCTTGATGTGAAGCCCATTTCTCCGATTGCAACACAAAGCTTAACCCAGGCGGAAGATTCAACCCCTTATGCGAACTAATGATCGCAAAATCGACAGGCGTTTGCTTCATGGAAAACGCATCGATCAAAAAAGACCCAATCGCGTCCACAACCAAGCAAACGCCAGCCTCTTGGCACCACGTAGAAATTTCCGCCAGATCATAAAGAACCCCGCAAGAAGTTTCATGATGCTGCATGAACAAGATCGCGTAATGGCCGGAATGAATAGACGTCTTAAGAGCACCGTAATCAGGATCACAACCGAAGCAAACGGGAAACATGTCATACGCGATGTTATAATAAGAGCAAAGATCACACCAACGCTGTCCGAACGTTCCCCCGTTGATTACCAATGCCTTTCTTTGACCCAAATGCCCCCTGAGCGAGCCCATGCAAGAATCCATTGCTCCCGTACCTGAAGCCGTAAAGACCAAGACACGTCCCTCTTCATTGTCTGCCATTCGCAAAAGACGTTTCTCGCTCTCCAACCACATCTCGGAAAATTCGGATGTCCGAACGTAGGGAACCTGTTGGGCTCCGATCGCAAGAATATCTTCCTCAATGTTACCAGGAAATACAAACAGCTTCATGACTTCGAATACTCTTCCCCTCGCAAAACAAGTACAGGCGACATCGACGAACGAAACCCCATTCTCTCATAAAAAGGCTCTGAACCAGGAATGGCCGTCAAAAAGATTTTAATAAACCCATTTTTCTGTGCTTCTTCCACTGCATGTTCGACCAAGCGCGTCCCGATGCCCTGCCCCCTGTACTCGGGATCCACCATAACATCCAGAATATAATAGATGTAAGCTTGATCTGTCAAAACCCGTGCATAGCCAAGTAATTTGTGACCTTCGCCACGGGCCGTAACAGAAATGCTACAGGCCAGACTCTGCGCCTCTTTTTCCGGATCACGCAAGCTCACATGAAACACATCACGAGCGGCAAATCTTTCGCTCCCATCTTCTGCTTTCGAAAGCTGCTCCAGAAGCGCAAAAAATTCAGCAACGGTAACGCTATCAGCATAATAATATCTAATATCCATGCAACAATCCCTTAAAATTCCGTACCACGAAGTATCTTTATGCTTCGCATATTACCTCTTTATAAATAGCTAATAACGAACAGTAGGCAGCTTGAGGTGCGTATTTCAACACGTATTCCTTTCTAGCATTTTTGCCCATTTCCGCCATTGCAGCGGGATTAGAAACCGCCCAAGCGATTTGCGCAGCCAAATCCGCAGCACTTCCAGTTTCAAAGAGGAGCCCTGTCTCTTGATGCTTTACAATTTCAGGAATGCTGCCAATGCGCGATGCAATAACGGGTGTACCACATGCCATAGCTTCTAGCAACGTACGCGGCATGTTTTCGTAAAGCACCGAGGGAAACACAAGAAAACAGGCACGTTGCATTTTCCATACAACGTTTGCCGAATCCATAGCTCCCAAAAAATGAACGCGCGCATCTCCCATTTCTTCAAGGTATCCCTTCAGGGGGCCATCACCAATAATTTTCAGCTCGCCTGCTTCTTTACAAATCTTCCATGCTGCCAAAAGCACATCGCATCCTTTCCATGAATGCAACATGCCAACGAAAAGTCCTCCCTGGCGCGGATGATCAGTCGGCTCACCTGGATCACTTGTGAAGTTCGGCCGTACATGCAATCGATTGGCTGGCAACCCACCTTTCAAAAACGTATCGCGTGCAAACGCCGTCAGCACAAGATATCGCGCCACTTTACGATGCCACGTCCCTAATAACCGATGAAGAACCAGCATTGCCGCGACAGCCAGCGTTGCGCTTCGTGAGCCACGATAACATTTGTATCGAACGCCCGGCCAGAGACTACGTGTGCGTAAGCACAGGTCACAAGCTTTTCCGTCACGAAAAAAAAGGGCATTAGGGCATAACAGCCGGTAATTATGCAAGGTCTGGACAACCGGCACCCCAGCACGTGAAGCGGCATAATAAATCGAAGGCGAAAGCAAAGGAAACGTATTGTGTACGTGCATGATATCGGGCTTGATTTCTCGAATCACCTTAAGAACGTCCCGATAAGCCTCACGAGACCAGAGCGTCTTGCAAAATGCTCTTACCTTTCCGATGTCTTTAAGCCGACCATTAGACGTTTCAAACAAAACGACTTTGTGGCCATGTTCACGAAGTAACGCAACCTCTTGATCAAAGACAACATCTTCCCCTCCACGATGCTGGTAACGATTATGGACTGCCAATACCTTCATAACCAAGATCTAACGCATTAAAAAAAACCGGCCTCGCCAGTAGAAAGTGGGCTTGGCAACTTGGCGCGTTACGCGCTTTTGTGGAGACACACGTGTATATAAATCATATGAAAATGGCTTGGGATGATACAAACCATGCAGCAAACGTCGAAAGCGATGCAGCAATGTCCACAAGGGCGTAAACCAACATGGCCACTGGGGCGATAGCCCACGAAGCCTTTGGCGCTCCACATCTCCAGATGGGTTTAAATTCAAATTGTTGCCGGTTTCCGTAAACACAGAAATGTAACGTCGTACCACAGCCATCGATATGCCTTTTTGCATTGCCCGCAAAACCCACTCAACATCACCGATATTCCGCCAGGATGTATCAAAATACATGTCGTGATCTTCCAGAATACGGCGACGAAAAAACATAGCTGCCGTGAGCACACCAAGACTGCAAGTGCGAGTATGCAACCACGTTGGGACCAATACCTGCCGACTGCAACAATAATCACCATCCGCATTTGTGATAACAGCATCTCCGAACACAATATCATGCTGGGCATGCGATATAAAGTGATCATGCATGTATTGCAAGGAACCCGGCAGATACTGTTCGTCCGCATTCAGATAGGCACATACAGCACCTTTGGCAAGGTTCAACCCTTTGTTAACGGCGTCATACATTCCCGCATCCTGTTGCGACGACCAAATGAGACGGTAGTGACTGCCGTCATCGCGCACATGCTCCCAACTCCCTGATGTCGCATCGGCAGAGGCCCTCGACCTTTCCCGCAACCAAGCCAGCGTATGATCCGAAGACCCCCCATCTTGGATGATGTGCTCAATATCAACTCCCTGCTGGTCTTCCACAGAGGCAACACAAAGCGGAAGCCAGTCTCCCATATTCAAATTGGGAGTAATCACACTCACCTGTATCATGATGCAGCCTCGATCCGATTTTCCTCGACACGAACAGCCGGAGAGGCAAGTGTCCCGTGCAAAAATCCCAAATAAATGGCTACGCCTTGGAGTTCACTATAGCTTCCATTCATCAACATTTGCCCTGTTATCGTAACCAAGGCACCTACTACCCCAACGTATAACATTTTCAGCTCTCCGGAAGGAACCCTATCAACGTTCCGAAAACACGAGACACCAACCAACACAAACCCTATCGCGGTCAGCAACCCCGCAGGCAAACCACCCTTAACCGCCACGGTCAATAGCGAATTATGATACTCTCCAGCAGCTACCAGTGCATACATCAAGCGTTCCGCAGGATCCAAGGAACTGGCCAAAACTAAATCATCTCTCGAAACCCCCCACCCCTGCCCCATCCAAGGATTACGCTTGATATTATTTGCGGCTGCTTGGAATAAAAACGCCCGGAATCCGGATCCCCAACCATACTCACTCGAAACATTAACCCCACGCTCGCGAACGGCATCCAGATCAGCACGGTCAAATGGCAACACCGTTGATAGTGCCCTGCGGGCAAAAACCGGAATATGTTGCCTGGGAATGACAACCAACAGCGGCATCAAAAGGCTAAGCACGATAGCACTTCCAATGACAAAGCGACGGCGATACCCCGAACACCAAAAAACCGCAGCAATGGAGGCCAAAGCAAAGTAAATACGGCTACGGAAGGGTGATAGTACGCCTAGCAACAACATAAATAACGAGAACAGTATACTCGGCACCGGTGATGATCCTTCTTGGTTACGCCGATACAGAAGCCAAGCCAACGCCAAGGGCATCAATAACCAAAGGCTCCCTTCATACCAAGCCATGTAAATTGGTTGGGCACTAGTACCCATCAAACGTCTAAAGAGGCGCCAGAATACCATTGAAATACCCACCCAACAAATAACCCGCAAAAATGAGCGTGTCTGCTTTCCCGTTTGTTCACGCCCTAACTGTTCACTGATAAAGAAAAAAGGTAAAACCGCTGTATATCCCAATGCATTGCGCAGCCCTCCTATGCCCCCCATACGAGCCGATCCCGGGCGGTCCATAAAAAACCGAATAAACAAAAGTGCGGTAGCTACCAATAGCAGACAGTTCCCCCACCCTTTTAACGAAAAAAAGGCCTTTCGCTGCATGATTTTTTCTATAACAAAAAGACCGCAAATGAGACCGTATATCAAAAAACCAACGGT
>SKVN01000055.1 GCA_007129405.1 Kiritimatiellia bacterium | reverse complement strand
TTTTGATCGCATGCGCCAGGTTGGTGTCAGTTTGATGGCATCGGCGGGTGTCATTGGTATCATTATCGGTTTTGCGGCGCAAAAGTCCATTGGTACGGTGCTTGCGGGCTTGCAAATCGCGCTGACACAGCCGATCCGACTGGATGATGTGGTGATTGTGGAAGGCGAGTGGGGCTGGATCGAGGAAATAACACTAACCTATGTTGTGGTCAAGATATGGGATTTGCGTCGTTTGGTGGTGCCGATCCAATATTTTATTGAGCAGCCATTCCAGAACTGGACGCGTACAAGTGCCGATATACTTGGAACGGTTTTTTTGCATACGGATTATCGTGTTCCGGTCGAGGAGGTTCGCAAGAAGCTCTATGAGATTATTGATGCATCCCCATTATGGGATCGCAAGGCATGGTGCTTGCAGGTGACCGAGGCGCGGGCAGCGACTTTGGAACTGCGGGCATTAATGAGCGCGCGCACATCGCCCGAGGCATGGGATCTACGATGCAATGTTCGCGAGCAGTTATTGACCTGGTTGCAGGAGACGTATCCGGAGTACTTACCGCGCACACGCGTAACGCTATCACAGGGGGAGAAGGGAGGGGGAGGGGTGAAAGCTGAGGGATAAAGACGGAAGACGGAAGGTGATAGGGGGGCAAGGACGGCCGAACTCCTGACGCCGGGGCGTTGTTACGATCATCGGCAGTTTGATGCTTACAAGAATCCCAATGATTTGGAGTCGTGGGTAAAAGTGGTGAATAGGGGATGGCATGGTTTTTTGCAGGAGGACTTCATGCTGTCGTTTGGCCAATGTGCAGAATATGTCTCCCGACGATTTCTATGATATCTCTGTACCTCTTGATGGCCAACAGCGGGCAAGGCTGCTGAGCCGCTAGGATCATATGGTTTTGTGCAAGTTGGTATTCCAGAGCAAGAGTCATGGGAAATACGAAGTTTTCCGTTGTATTGTGATGGTTTGTCGTGACAATTGTTGCGTGTGGCATTACATAGTTCGAGCATGATGCATACATTCTTAATTATGGATTTTGTATATAGAGGGGTTTGATGAAAGTTCCGTTGAGTTGGTTGCGCGAGTTTGTGGCATTGCCGGATGCTGTCGAGGATTTGGTGGAGAAGCTAACGTTTTCGGGTATCGAGGTTGAGGGTGTGGAACGAGTTGGTGAAGGGCTGGATGGGGTTGTGGTTGGGCGTATTGTTGAGTGCCAGCCACACCCGAATGCGGATCGTTTGCGGTTATGCCGTGTGGATGATGGTAGCGAGGAACGTCCCGTGGTATGTGGCGCCTCGAATTTTTCCGTTGGGGATCTGGCGGCCTTTGCTCCGGCGGGCACGGTTTTGCCGAATGGCCTGAAGCTGAAAGTCGCAAAAGTACGGGGAGAAGTTTCGGAGGGGATGCTTTGTGCGGAAGATGAATTGGGGTTGTCGGATGATCACGAGGGGATTCTCTTGTTACCGACGACGGCTGTGCCGGGAGAGCCTCTTTCGAAATATTATCCGCCAGAGACGGTTTTGGCGCTTGAAATTACGTGGAATCGGCCTGATTGCTTGAGTATTGTCGGTATCGCTAGGGAGTTGGCGGCATTGTATGATGTTCCCTTGACCTTGCCGGACGTAGGGTGCGGTGATGAAGCGGGGCAGATTGATGATTGCATCAAGGTTTCGATTGAAGATGCGGATGCGTGTCCGCGCTACACGGCGCAGATGCTGCGCGGGGTGAAGATTATGGCTTCACCGGCTTGGGTGCAGCGGCGTTTGCAGCTTTGCGGGATTCGGCCTATCAACAATATTGTGGATGCTACCAATTATGTGATGCTTGAGCGCGGACAACCGCTGCATGCCTTTGATTATTCTTTATTGCGGGAGACGCGCATTGTTGTGCGGCGTGCGCAGGCTGGTGAAGTAATTCGAACGCTTGATGATGTGGAGCGTAAACTCGACCCTGATATGTTGGTGATTGCGGACGGTGGTGGGGCTGTCGCGGTTGCAGGGGTGATGGGGGGCGCGGGTAGTGAGATTCACGAAGGCACGACGGATGTTCTGATTGAGAGTGCCGGGTTTGATCCGCGCACCGTACGCATGGGATCGGTGCGTTTAGGGTTGTCCTCGGAGTCTTCGCACCGTTTTGAACGAGGTGTTGATGAGGCTGGGTCTGTAGATGCGGGGCGGCGGGCCGTAGATTTGATGCAGTCTTGGGGGGGCGGGGTTCGTGTTGGTGGTGTGGTCGATGTTCATCCGCGGCCCTATGACTGCGCCGTGCTTTGCTTGCGAGACGCACAATTATGCAAGCTTCTTGGAATTGATGTCCCTTCATCAGAAGTAGAGCATATTCTGACTTCGCTTGCATTTTCGCCCCTGAGGGCAGAGGAAGGCGTCTGGCAGATTACCGTGCCGTCGTTCCGGCGCGATGTGACATGCGAGGCAGATGTCATCGAGGAAATTGCCCGGATGCACGGTATTGATGCCGTTCCCGAGCGATTACCGACAGTCGCGGTTGTTGCGGATGCGGATGATTCGACTTCTCACGCAGTGTACCGGTGCCGGGAGCTATTGGCGGGAGCAGGTTTTTCTGAAGCGATGCATTACAGTTTTCTGGCAGGTGCTTTGTTGGATGCTTGGAATGCAAAGGATGCCGGGAAACGATTGGTGCTGCCGAATCCGGTGAGTGCGGATCATGGCGTGATGCGCAACAGTCTTGTGCCGCAATTGGTTGAAAGTCTGGCTCGTAACCGTGCGCGACAGCAGGAATCGGCAGCACTTTTCGAGGTGGGTACGGTATATTGGCGTGCAGATGATGAAGTTCCAGGTGAGGCTTTGCATTTGGGATTGTCACTTATGGGCAAATTGTCGATTCCTGGATGGCAAGACCGCGCGGCCGTATCAGATGAAGAGGTGTATTTGACTGTGAAGGGCGTACTCGAGCAGTTGGCGGCCGATTTGCATGTAGAGGGACTGGCATTTGCTGCAACAGATCATCCATATTGCCAAGCTGGTCATGCGTGTCAGATTCTGCTTGCTGATCGTGTTGCTGGTTTTATCGGTCTGGTGCGTAAGGACTTATGCAAGGCCCGTCGGATTGTGCTGCCGGTTGCGGTGGCTGAAGTGGCCATAGCGCCCTTGTTGGCGCAGCGGTCGGGCCAGGGATCTTACGCACCGATTCCTGCGTATCCCTCTGTCAGTAGGGATCTTGCAGCGTGCGTGGCTGAATCGGTAACGCATCAGCAGATGCTTGAAATCATGCATAAGAATGCGTCGGCTGAGTTGACAGATATACGGCTGTTTGATATCTTTCGCGGTGGAGAGATGGAACAAGGAAAAAAGAGTATGGGATACACCCTGACGTATCAATCGGCCACCAAGACGCTCACGGATGAAGAGGTCAACGGATGGCATGATCGGGTCAAGGATGCATTGCGACGTGAGGCGGGGGCTCAGTTCCGGGAATAGCCAGCTTGCGTGACAGTGTGTGGTCCTGTGCATTAGAGTGGGATACAAAAGCATAAATTACGAACATGAAACGGTGCAATATGATACGAATGGCTTCACCATTGCATAGGGGGTTACCCATATGTGTGGGGAGGTGTCTGCTTACCTGTCCCAAGGAATCCGGGGGAGGCTACCAGCAGTTGCAACAAGATATATTGAAGATAAAAGCGTAATTATAGATTTATACCCTACTTTGTGCGTG
>SKVN01000082.1 GCA_007129405.1 Kiritimatiellia bacterium | reverse complement strand
GCCATGTCAGTTGCAGAATATATTAGTCGAAAACGCATTGTACTTCTGAAAAGCAAAACCAAAAAAGGTGCTTTTTCAGAGCTTGTCAGGCCCATTTTGCGGGATTACAAGGGGCTCAAGCGCGAAGAAGTCATCAATGCGCTCTTAGATCGCGAAGCGCTTTTCAGCACGCGTATTGCTCCAGGCATTGCCATCCCACATGCGCAGATTCCGCGTATGCAGCAGACGCTCATTGCCGTAGGAAAGAGTCAGGAGGGTATCGTATACGATGCGCGCAGTGACGAAAAAGTACATCTCGTCTTTTTGATTGTGGGCGGAACACGCAACCACCTCAAGGCACTCGGCACGGTTGCGGCTTTGCTGCAAAACCGGGAAGTTGCCAAACGTTTAATGCGTGCCACCGACAAAGCCGACATTTATGACCTTCTGGAACGCGGTACGTCAACCGGACTTTCACAAACCTCTGAACTATCGGTAACCCTTACACGACAGGCCCTCGAGCTCGCCCGCCAAATCCAAGCCGCGAGCCTGATCATTCATAACGCGTCCCCAGTCATTCGCAGTGCGTTTCAAGATCACCTGCAGCCCCCAAAAGTGCTTTTTGCAGGCAACGCAGGTACCAACCTGGATTTACTCATGCCGTTTCGTGGCCTGAATAGGGCCAGTCAACTTGAAATCAGCATGCTGCTGGCACTCGCACAGGGCTTAGTCCATAAGGGCGAAAAAATTGTCAGTGTGTTTGGCATGGCTGATGACCACGACCCTGACACCATCGCAGTTTCGGATGTAGACAAGGATTTCAAAACCTTTTTGAGCTTTCCCTTGAACAACACAAGTGGAGACGAGGGGCACCAGACCTTTATTCGCACGCTGCAGTTGGCGACAGAATTGGCAGAGGAAGGCCGCGAAGGCAAGCCCGTAGGTGCGATTTTCGTGGTCGGGGATTACGAACGTGTTATGCCCCATACACAACAAATGGTCATCAACCCCTTTAAAGGCTACGATGACACCGAGAAAAATATTCTGGATCCGGGACTAGCCGAAACGGTAAAGGAATTTGCCCACATTGACGGGGCCTTTCTGATTCGAGCCAATGGCGTCATTGTCTCTGCCGGCACCTATCTGCGCGCAGATCAGCCAAGCTCGCTGCCATCCGGCTTGGGAGCACGACATGCTGCTGCTGCTGGCATCACGGCAGTGAGCAAGGCAACTGCGATCGTCATTTCAGAATCTACGCGTGCAATCAGCTTGTTCCGCGGCGGAGAGCGTATAATGGTAGTGTAGTCGCAGGAGGGAACATGCCGAAAACACTTGTATTGATTGCGGATGGTTCCGAGGAGATGGAAGCCGTTATAACCATTGATGTGCTTCGGCGAGCTGGCTGGCCTGTCACGGTTGCAGCGGCAAAAGAACAACCCACGATTATGGCCTCTCGCGGTGTAAAAATTCAAGCTGACATATGCCTGCACGAACTCGACGCCAGCTCTTATCCGCTAATTGTATTACCCGGCGGCAAAGGGGGCACCGAAGTGTTTTCAACGAATGTGGCTGTTCAAACATTACTACAACAGTTTCATGCCACAGGCAAAACGATCGCAGCTATCTGTGCGGCACCACTAGCACTTGATGCTGCTGGAATTCTTGAAGGTCGCCAATACACCTGTTATCCGGGCGTGAATGCAGACATCTCTGCTGGCCACTACCATAATTCCCGCGTGGTAGAAGATGGCAATCTGATTACCAGTCAAGGCCCCGGCACCACCTTCGCCTTTGCGCTCGCCCTGGTAGCCCACTTTGAAACGAAAAAGGCGGCGGATGAACTCCGCCGCCAAATGGTGCTCACCTAAAAAAAGATGGCTACTCGCGAGATTTAGAGCGGGCCTCATTTACCACAAGTTTTCGTCCCATAATCTCTTTTCCATGCATAGCCTTGACGGCCTTGTCAGCACTAGATTGACCATCCATTTCTACAAAACCATAGCCTTTCGATCGCTCATTAAATTTATTAATAATGATTCGAGCTGAAAGCACGTTTCCAAAAGGCTGAAAGGCTTTTTCTAAATCCGGATCGGTCATATCATACGAAAGGTTTCCGACATATAATTCAATCCCCTTCCCTGTTGGTTCATTCCCAGCGACGGAACGCCCAGATCCTCCGCGCTTGCTCCCGCGTCCAGCAAAAAAGCCCATGACCAGACCAACGACCAGACCAACTCCGGCAGCAAGCAAAACATTTACTTCTATATCCATGATTCTCTCCTTCTACTTATACCCGCACCATCATGCAAATCGGAAAAATGGTGATATAGCGGGCAGATACAGCTTGAACTGTATCAATATTATTTAACTTCCAGAAAACCTTCGAGCTTCCGGATCCGCGTCGGATGACGCAATTTACGTAGCGCTTTAGCCTCGATCTGCCTGATTCGTTCACGCGTCACCGTGAACTTCTTCCCCACCTCTTCCAGCGTCCGGGAGTAGCCGTCGGTCAACCCGAAGCGGTAATCCAGAACCTGCCGCTCACGCTCTGTCAATGTATCGAGAACATCCTGCAGCCGATCCTTCAGCATACTGTATGCCGTCATTTCGGACGGATTTTCGGCAGACTTATCCTCAATAAAATCACCAAAATGCGCATCGTCACCATCACCGACCGGGCTTTGCAGGGAAATGGGTTGCTGGGCCATTTTGTATACAGCTCGCACCCGCTCCACGGGCATATCCATTTCCTCGGCCGCCTCTTCCGGCGTTGGTTCGCGCCCAAACTGCTGCACAAGTTTTTTCTGCACACGCAACAGTTTGTTAATCGTTTCGATCATATGCACGGGAATGCGAATCGTACGAGCCTGGTCTGCAATCGCACGCGTTGCTGCCTGACGGATCCACCACGTGGCATACGTACTGAATTTATATCCCCGGCGATATTCAAATTTTTCGACAGCCTTCATGAGACCCGTATTACCTTCCTGAATGAGATCCAGGAAAGACAACCCACGGTTCATGTATTTTTTAACAATACTGATAACCAACCGCAGGTTGGCCTCCACCATTTCAGTACGGGCCTGCTGACCTTCCCGCATGGCTTTGCGCAGCGCATCAATCCGTTCCGGAAGCTCCTCGACAGCCACGCACAGATCTTTTTGATACTCCAACATCACTTTACGACACTCCCGAATCTGCTCTTCGCGGGCCTTGGACTTACGTTGTTTTTCAAGCTTCAAAAGAGAGGAGCGCGTAACCCGGAAACGAGTATTTTCATGATCCGCATCGGCCGCCATGGATTCAATTACCTTCTGCTTGAAATGTAACTCATTCAAGGCAACCGCCATTTTATCCCGGAGCTTTTCACAATTAGCCAAGAGCTTATCACGCTGTGCTTTGCTGGTGCGGCTTTTCATCGCATCATTGAATGACTGAATCAGCTTCTGCTGAATCTTCATAATGTCATTGCGCACTTTCGGTAACATCCCCAAATAGTCATCACGACTATCTACATATTTATCAATCACCACCCGATCAAAGCGTTCTTTGCCGTTTTCCAGGCGATCGGCCAAAGCCAGATACTTATTCGCGCTATTCGCAAAATAATTAAAAGTGGCACGCGTTTGAATTTCAGCATCTTCTATCCGTTTACAAATCTCGACTTCCTGTTCGCGCGTCAATAGAGGAACTTGGCCCATTTGATGTAAATACATACGAATGGGATCATCAAAGAAATCAAGACG
>SKVN01000095.1 GCA_007129405.1 Kiritimatiellia bacterium | reverse complement strand
TCCCCGGAAGTCCAGCAGCTTTTGCTGGATACCTTGGCCATGATTTATCAATCGTGGCCGCTGGATACGGATATGCATCAAGACCCGACCCATCCTGGGTCTGGCCCCGAGTTCATCCAAACAATTGCACGTGCAATGGCCGTACAGGACGGCGGATTGGATAAACTCTATACGCTGTCGCAGCAACGCTATCCTGAGCAGACCCTTCCCCACCGCTCATTATTCCTGGAGAGCGACCGCATACAAGAGAATCCTGACATGCAAGCGCGGCTGATTCCGCTTACACGTGATGAACTGATCCCGGAATATGTTGTGCAGCATGCAGAAACTCTGTGGCGGGCATTTGAGTCACCCGACCAGAATACAGAAGCAGTGCTGGATGGACTTGTTGCGCTGTATAATCGCACGGGGGTAGATACCTATGATTGGCGGGATTATGGGCCGGAGCGAACCGAGATGGCGTGGGATTACCATACGTTTGATCCCGTGGAGCAGCCACCGGTAGGCGAAGAACGTCGACGTCTGGGACGTTATCGCCAAGTCACCTACCCCGCAGGGATGGAGAACTGGAATCAACCCGATTTCGATGCCGAAGCCGCGGGCTGGAGCCGCGGACTGGCACCGTTTGCCTCCCTTGATGGTGAGCTGCGTGCAGTCGGTGGTTGCAACCGTCACGAAAATCGTGGACTAGATTTTTGCGGCTGCGGTGAAGAGCCGAATACGCTCTGGGACAAGGAAGTTTTGCTCAAACGAGGCGTTTTCGACATTCCCCCCTTTGAGGAAGGCTATGTCTACCGCATTCTGATCGGGGGAACCTCGCATGTTGGCTTTGGCGATGGCACACACGTCTATGTTAATGGCGAACAAATTTTCCGCCGAGAGAATGCGATTGAACGTCGGGCAGGTGGGCGTCGGGTTGGCACGGCCATTACGCGTGAATGGTGGCCGCAATTCGAAAGCGGACAGACACACTTGGCGGCAAAGAGCTTCTTGAAATACTATCCGCGTGGCGGACGCTTCGGCAATTATCTAACCGTATTCCTGCGGCGTATGGAAATTCCTCCCCTCTGGGATGAATTGGTGAAGGGGCTGCAGCTTACGGAAATGCGCAGTGCCGAATGGCAGGAGCTGCAGGATCCGGACACGAATGTCGACCCCGCAGATGAACGCTATCTGTGGGATGGGCAGTTCACACAAAATCCAGATGTTACAGGCGCTTGGCAAATCATCGATCAAGTTGCCAACATAGAGGATTTTGATCCGCAAAGACAGCAGCACCCATCACGCAGATGGCAGCCTGTGTTGCGTGAAATTGACCTGACAGATGATTTGCGCACGAGTAATCCGCTGTTTGTTTGGACCGGCACCAAACTGCTTGATGTGCAGCGCAAACAGGCACTACAAGTAGAACATAAAACGGTGCAAGACCAGCCATATTTATTTATAGAAGCGGGAGGATTTAATCCGGACCGTCCAGTCGGCTGGACTGCCCCATGGCTGGTCTTTGAAAAGAAGTAAGTGGGGTGCCCCAGATGATGCAGACGAGAAACTTCGATTTGTTGCTGTGCATTCCCTTTTTGGAGTGCGGTAACGAGCGAAGCGACCTTACCGCTTTCATGCAAGCGGAGCGCGACTCACCCAGTGCCCCTGCCTCAATCAACGCCGTCGATGAAGCAAAAGCCCATGCCACATCGTCGCCCCCGGCACTCCGTGCCCCCCAAAGCGGTGAGGTCGCTTCGCTCGTCACCGCACTCCATAAAATTTTATCTCGTGTCGAATCAAAAGTGTGACAACAATATCTTGTATTCAAAAATCGAGTTACTGGGTAAGGGCTCTTGCGTGCTCACGATGATTCACGAGAAAGACTTTGACATGGATGAGCAAAAAATGTAGCCCGCTTTTGCCGAAAGCGCGGCCGGGCGTGGATGGAGCATGTGGTGTCCGTGGAGTGTCCAAAAGGGTTTTCACGGGCTGGCTATGCACAATCCACGCGCGAGGCTGCTTACGGCGAAAGCAGCCTACAAACAATGAAGTTATAGGTAAATAGCATCAACGGAGATTAGGAGTTTCCATGGATACAAAAAGCAAACCGAATGTATTATTGATCACAGTGGATCAATGGCCGGGAAGCCTAATGGGCTGCGCGGGACATCCCGTGGTGATGACCCCTACCCTTGATCAACTTGCCGCCAACGGTGTGCGCTTTACCAATGCCTATAGTGAATGCCCTGTCTGCGTACCGGCACGCCGTACCCTGATCACCGGTCTCTCTCCCGCATCGCATGGCTGTCGCGACAACGGAAACAAACCTTTGCCGGACGTACCAACGATTGCCCAGTCCTTCCGCGATGCCGGTTACCAAGCCTATGCCGTCGGCAAGATGCATCTGATGAATCAGCGGGACCGCGCCGGATTCGACGACATATGGGTCGACGAGGAAGGCCGTGGCGGAGAAGGTATCATGCAGGATGATTATGAACTTTTCCTCGGTGACAACGGACATCCCGGACAGCGTTTCGCGGGCGGCATGAACAATAATCAATACTGCTGGCGGCCTTGGCATCTGCCGGAAAAACTGCATGTTACCAACTGGGCAGCATCGTTGATGAGCCGCATGATCAAACGCCGCGACAAGACCAAACCCGGGTTCTGGTATCTATCCTTTTCGCATCCGCATCCCCCACTGGCACCGCTACAAGCCTATCTCGACATGTACCGGGACAAGACGCCCCCCGAACCCTATATTGGTGACTGGGCAAAGCTGGATGAAAACACCCCTCTGCGCGTAGCCGAACGCATCTATGAGAAATTCGCGCCACCGCCGCACGAAATCCCAGATGTGCTGCGCGCCTATTATGCGCACTGTACCCACATTGACCATCAAATCCGGACGGTGATCGGCACATTGCGAGATGAAGGGCTCATGCGCAATACCGTTATCATGTTTGCGTCTGATCATGGCGATATGCTGGGAAATCATAATTACTGGGCCAAAGATATGATGAATGAAGATTCGGCCTGCGTACCGATGATTCTGTGCGGGGCACCGATCCACGGCCAAACTTCTGATCATCGCGTCGATCAACGGCTGGCAGGGCTTGCCGACATAATGCCAACCCTACTGGATGCCGCAGGACTGCCGATACCGGATCACTGCGAAGGACAATCGCTGCTAAGCAATGCCACGCGCGAACACATCTTTTGCGAATGGGCTTGCGAAGACAGGGTAAACCTCATGGTGCGCGATGCCCGCTACAAGCTCATATATTTTCCGCGCGCCAACCAGCGCTTGCTATTTGATATGCAAGAGGATCCATGTGAATTACAGAACCAAGCCGGCAACCCCGAACTGCAAGAGGTACAGCAGCAACTGGAACAAACCTTGATTGGTTGTATGGCCCCGGAGCAGCGGGAAGCATGGGTGACCGACGGAAAACTCACCGGATTCCCTGCCGGCGATCCACCCCAGCCCGGCCCATCTTTCGGGATGGAGGGCCAGCGCGGAACCCATTGGCCACCTCTCGCCAGCCGCTAACAACAACTGTTTGATCGCGGCTAGTCTGTATTCTCCTGTAGGCTGCCTTTCGCCGAAAGCAGCCTCGTGCGTGAATGGGGCATGGAAAGCCCATAGAAAGCACTCCGTTCCAGCCCATGGACAATTCATGCTCTACCCACGCCCCAAGCCGCGCTTTCGGCGAAAGCGGGCTACTGCCCCGTAGCATCGGTCGCCAAGCCTGTCC
>SKVN01000172.1 GCA_007129405.1 Kiritimatiellia bacterium | reverse complement strand
TAGGGGAAAACGCTGAAATGCTGAAATGCTGAAATGCTGACAAGCTGAAATTGCTGGTCGGCTCTGTGGGGTAGGAAACAGAAAATTGATGGTTTTCTGCGCCCATCAGTCTTTGGTCTTCCGTCTTTGGTATGGCCGGGTAGGTTGGGCGCGTTGGGTGTCTATTCACACTCTTGGCGGGCGAGGCTACTACGAAACAATGAAGTTACAGCTTGGGGCGGCGGAAGTAGGAGGGCGCGTGGCCGAACGTGCGGCTGAACAGGCGCGACATGACCTCTGCGGATTTGAAGCCGCAGGCCTCGGCGACATCCCAGATTGTTATGTTTGTCGACTGCATCATTTTGAGTGCTTGTTGCAGGCGACGATGTGTGATTTCCTGATACATGGAGCGGCCCACATATTTCAGGAAGGCATCGTGGAGGCGTCGTTGTGAGATCGCCGTCTGGGCGGCAACTTGTTTTTGGGTCAAACTGTTTTCTTGATAATGATCAGAAATGTAAAGCAGAGCTGTCGCTACATGGGGATGGCGTGTTGCCATGATATCGCTTGAAGCTCTTACATGCAGTGCACCGGGGGGCACAAGAACGGGCTCTGCCGGGGGCGGTTCTCCTTGCATAAGTTTATGGAGAAGTTTGGCTGCTTCATAGCCTTGCTGCTCGGTATTGTTGTCGATGCTGCTAATGGCGATGGATGAGAGTTCGCAAATTTCGAGAGAATTGTCTACACCCAGAAGGGCAATATCTGCTGGAATGGAGAGGTTGGCTTGCTCGCAGGCCTGGAGCACCCATGGTGCGAGGTAGTCTGCCGCCGCCATAATACCAAAGGGTCGTTCGACATGCTCGAGATATTTGGTTAACCAGATGGCGTCCTGATCTGACGTAACATAGGTTCCTGGCGCATGTATGCGAACCACCTCATGATTGCGCTCTGCCGCCGCTTGCTTGAAACCGCTACATCGTTCATCGTGAAAAGAATTATGGCTCTGCCAAAGAAAGCCCAGATTTTGGCACCCGCGTGAAATAAGGTGCTCAGCACCTATGCGGCCGATTTGGATGTTGTCCTGCAAGACGCGGGGCAAGGTAATGCGTTTGGCTGTACTGGCGAGATCAACGGTGGGGATATGTGCGTGTTGCTCTACGAATTCTCGGATTTCTCTGTGATCATCTCGAGAGGAAAGCATAACGAGCGCACCATCACCATGCCAGCGCTTCGGGATTTGGGCCGTGTGAAAGTATTGGGTGTCGAGAATCCAGTTGGCTTCGTGGGCAAAGCGCGCGATACCATCGAGTGTTTTTTGATCGCGATAACAGGGTATAAAGATCACACACGGGCGGCCTGTCTTTGCGGAAATGTCTTTCTTGCGCTTGCTCATATTTACAGTATTTCGCATACGTGCTGACGGGATCAAGCAAATAACGTCACAATTCATCATGTTGATGTCATAAATTAGCATGCGAATTGTTGTGTGATTGTTGTGGATGGTGATTGTGGAAGTTGAGGATATGGTGTAAGAAGAAAAGCCGATTTCAACAACGTGGATTAATATGTTGAGCACTTTTGCGATTCGATTTTGGACAATGTATAGAGGAAATGGTTATGCCGGAAATGATGAAGGATCACCCTTGGTTTGATGTGCGTTTGGATTTGCAGTCGCGTGTAGATGCGTTGGTTGGCGCCATGACGCTGCGGGAGAAGATTGCGCAGATGTTGCATCAGGCTCCCCCGATTCCGCGTTTGGGTGTGCCTGCGTATAATTGGTGGAACGAGTGTCTGCATGGAGTGGCCCGGGCAGGTCGGGCGACGGTATTTCCCCAGGCGATCGGTATGGCGGCTACGTTTAATGAACCTTTGATGTTCGAGGTTTTTGAGGCTATTGCGGATGAGGCCCGTGCAAAATATCATCAGGCTGTGCGCCAGGAAAACCGTGGCATTTATTTTGGCCTGACGTATTGGACTCCGAATATCAATATTTTTCGTGATCCGCGCTGGGGGCGTGGTCAAGAAACGTATGGCGAGGATCCTTACCTGACGACGCGGCTAGGCGTGGCGGTTTGCAAGGCGTTGCAGGGAGATGATCCGAAGTATTTGAAGTTGGTGGCCACCCCGAAGCATTATGCGGTGCACAGTGGTCCGGAACCCTTGCGGCACGAATTCAATGCGATTTGCAATGAGCGGGATTTACGGGAGACCTATTTGCCGCATTTCAAGGCTTGCGTGCAGGAGGCAAAGGCTTGGTCGGTAATGGGGGCCTATAATCGTACACTTGGGGAACCATGTTGCGGGAGCGAGCGGTTTTTGCAGAAAATCTTGCGTGAGGAGTGGGGGTTTGAGGGATATGTAGTTTCCGATTGCTGGGCCATCAAGGATTTCCATGCGCATCACAAGATTACGAATAGCCCTGCGGAGTCGGCAGCCATGGCGGTCAAGAATGGTTGCGATTTGAACTGCGGGGATACGTATCCGGCCTTATTGGATGCGGTAAAGGAAGGACTAGTCACGGAAGAGGAAATTGATATTTGTGTGAAGCGGTTGTTTGAGGCGCGTTTCCGGCTGGGTATGTTTGACCCGGATGAGAAGGTGCCGTATGCCTCGATCCCGACAGAGGTGGTTGGCTGCCAGAAGCATCTTGATCTGGCGCTGCAGATGGCCCGCGAATCGATCGTGATGTTGAAGAATGATGGAACGCTACCTTTGCGCAAGACCTTGCATAAGGTGGGCGTGGTGGGGCCGAATGCGGACAACAAGATTGCCATGTATGCGAACTACTGTGGATTCTCGCCGAACGTTGTGACGGTCGCGGATGGGATCTTGGATAGGATTTCGGTTGGGTCTCAAGTGGCCACGAAGAGTGGTTGTCATCTGTGGCGCGATGATCCGGTTCTGGAAGGTGAGCACGCATTTCATATTGGTGAGAAGATGGATGCGATCATTGCCGTGTTGGGTAATACAACTGAGCTTGAGGGCGAGGAGAATGCAGTGGCATTGTCGGATGGCGGTGGTGATCGTGAAACGATCGGCTTGCCGGGGCGTCAATTGGAGCTGCTGCAAAAGTTATATGCGAGCGGTAAGCCGGTCGTGCTTGTGGTGTTGAGTGGAAGCCCGATTGATTTGACGGAGGCCGAACCTTATTGTCATGCGATTTTGTATGGTTGGTATCCGGGGGAGCAAGGAGGCAATGCTATCGCGGATGTTATCTTTGGGAATTATAATCCGGCGGGGCGTTTGCCGGTGACGCTTGTGAAGTCGATGGATCAGTTGCCGCCGTTTGAAGATTACAACATGGCAGGGCGGACGTATCGGTTCATGACGGAGGAACCGCAGTATCGGTTTGGGTTCGGGTTGAGTTATACCAACTTTGCGTATGAGAATTTGGAATGGCTAGTGATCCCCCTTCGCCAAGGCTGCGGGGGACAGGCAGGTTCCAAATTGCAGGTTGCAGGTTTTGATGGCATTGAGGTGCGGGTGGATGTTCGTAATGTCGGGGATCGGGATGGGGATGAGGTCGTGCAGCTTTACGTGAGCGATGTGGAGGCTTCGGTTCCGGTGCCGCGGCATCATCTGGAAGGATTTTCCCGGGTATATCTGCAGGCAGGCGAGACGAAGACCGTCAGCTTCAAGCTGAAAGCGGAGCAATTCATGTGCTATGCAGATGATGGTACGCCATTCCTGGAGCCGGGTGATTTCCGCATTTCTGTTGGCGGCGGGCAGCCGGATGATCCTGCGAGCGGAGCGGTCTCGACGGTATTGGC
>SKVN01000132.1 GCA_007129405.1 Kiritimatiellia bacterium | reverse complement strand
TGACGACTTCCGTGCTGTCGCAAGCGGTATTGCCGTCGCATCCCAAGCCATCCACGAACAGGGTGCTTTTGGAGGCAGCACTGCGGCCATATAGATCGTTGCCGCGCTTGCTGAACGTGGATGCCATATAGGCGCCGTCCTGCTGATCTGTGATCATGAGCTCGTTGTTGACGCGGCAGCGGATGCTAAGCAAATCGAGCATACCGTGTCCGGCAACCTTGCTGGAACCACCGCGTACCGCCATGCGCAGGGTGGGGAAGGCCTCGTCGTCGGACAATGCCGCCCAGTCCATGCCTTTGTAGACGCGGGCAACAGGCGTTTTACGTTTGGTGTGCGAAGCACGCAGTTTCTCGATGCTTTCCTGTGTGGGGATTGCACTGGCGGCGTACAGGATATCGGCGCCGAGTTTGTGTTTTCTGGGAAGTGCCTGCGCATGATTGAGGTAGACGGCGGCATTCATGGCTGCAGGTTTCAACCCAAGACGCTTCGCCAGCAGAAAATAGAATGCGGTGGGGTGCCAGCCATCGTTGTCGCCAAAGCTGATGCCCGTGAAATCGAGCGGGAAATGCAAGGAATGTCCGATCTCAGGGATATCCAGTGCGGGATGCTTTGCTCCGGTGGCGTTTTCCCAGCTCAAGACATAGCGCATGGCATAGTTCATGCCATAGTTCCAGTAGCCGGTGCCTTCGTGGCATCCGCCACCGTTGTTGATATAGGATTTGAAGTATTCGCCGAGTGATTTTTCGACAAAGGATATGAGTTTTTGTGCCTCGGGACGATCTTCGTAGATGGAGAGTGTCATGATGCCCATGCCGCCTGCACAAACGCCATTCCAGTTGGACCACTCTTTGTTGGCCCACCATGGGGCTGATTCGAGACAATTCAGCGCGGCACGCAGGAGAAATTTGTCTAGCAGGGTATTAAATTGCGCTTTTTCGGTGTCGGTCATATCCGCGCGAAAGAGGTCATACATCAGGCCGACGATCGTGCAGAGTTCGCCGTAGGAAAGACAAAAGGGCATGACGGTGTCGGCTGGTGTCAGGCTATTGGCTTCGCAACTGATCTGGTTCCAGTTGATGAGGGTGGCGATATGGCGCATGGCCGCAGCACGGTATTTCGCTTTCTTGGTCAGCCCCCAAGCCCCTGTGAGAATCTCGGCGTAGTTGCAGATCGTGCGTGTACCCGCTTGATAGGTCGGGAAATCGCCTTCTGCCACGGGAGCTGTTTTCAGAAGCGCATTCGCGCGCTTGATGACGTCCTTGGACAATTCCTGGAGGTACGGTGTGTGCAGTTGGTTCGCAAGATTGCCGACCGTATCGCGGGAAACGTAAAGGCGGGGAGAAGGGGCTAGAGATGCTGTTTTCATAATGAAGTATTCCTGATTTTGAAACGAATGGTACCAATATCTTAAAATGTAACGAATGAACCGATGCTGTCCAACCAAAACATGCCAGAAATCGCGCAAAGGGGCTGGTTCCGGGCTTTTGTGCATGTGGTGGCCATGTGCTGGCCTCGGGCCAGGGAAAAAGCTGACATACTGAAAAGCTGAAATGGTGAGGTAGACAGAAAAATCGGGGACATAAAAAACGGGTAGGCTTCGTGGGGGGGAACCGCAGAACACGCGGAATGACGCAGAAGGGAGCGGTTGGGCTTTGGGGGAAAAGCTGAAAATGCTGGTAGGCTGTGGGGGGCTCCTGACCGCGCCCCGCGCCCAAAAGTCTGCGGTCTGTTGTCTGCAGTCTGTGGTCTGATTACGATGGTCCTTCTATGCGCGGATCTACGCGCACGGGCTGGACGGAGTCCGCCCCTCCATTGTGCGCGGCGAGAGCACCGCGGCTCCAGTGTTTGTCGGGAGAGGGATTTACAAGGTTTAGGGGTTGCGATGGGTGATTGGTTCGATATAGTATCGAGCAGTTGAAGATGGATATTTTGGTGCATGCCATTGTTTGCTTGGCTGCACAAACATCGGGGATTACCAGGCAGGAGTGCGTATGAAATTCATGGGCAATATAATGTTGGCAAGTATTTTTTTGGTTGGGGCTTCATTGGCTGACTCGAAATGGGATCCGGATCCTCGCGCAAAGGAAATTCCCCCTTATGATGGGCGCCAGCCGGATATGAGCAAACCGGTGCAGGTATTTATTTTGATGGGGCAATCCAATATGCTTGGATTCGGGGCTACGCTTAGCCATCGATCGAATTCTGAACGTACCCTCTTGCATGCCGTAAAGGAAGAAGGTCTTTATCCTTACCTTGTGGATACCGAAGGCGACTGGGTAGTGCGCAGAGACGTGCGTAATGTGCGCGTGATGAACTTCCGGGATCATAAGAATGAATGGATGACGATTGACCGTGCCAATATTGGACCGGAAATCGGCATTGGGTGGCATCTGGGGAATGTTATTGATGCACCTGTTCTGATTCTGAAAAGTTGTATTGGCAATCGGAGTCTCGGGTGGGATCTGTTGCCGCCGGGAACGCCTTCGCTTGACGGTGAACCGGGGTATCGTGGCACAAAAGATAATCCTGAAATGACAGACGTGAAACCGGATGCAGGTTGGTACGCGGGCAAGCAGTATGATGATGACATCGGAAGCGCAAAGCAGGTGTTGGAGAATCTGGACAAATATGTGCCGGGCGCGACGGACTATGAGGTCGTCGGATTCTTCTGGTGGCAGGGCGACAAGGATATGCGCAATAATACGCATTCCAAACATTATGAAGATAATTTAGCACGTCTCCTACGAGCTTTACGCAATGATTTTAATGCACCGAATGCCAAGTTTGTGTCCGCGACATTAGGGCAGACCACCCTGAGCACTGGGGGAAATCAAGGGTTGTTGCGAGATGCCAAATTCAACTTGGCGGATCCGCAAAAACACCCCGATTTTGCAGGTCATGTTGCCGCTGTTTTCACGCACCCGCTATCCATGGGAGGGAGTTCGAGTGGCCACTACAACAATCATGCCCAGACGTACATGAATGTTGGTGAGGCCATGGGCTGGGCCATGGTGCAATTGTTGGAAGGGAGTGGGGGGGCGCGATCCACAGCAAGACGCGCGGCGGTTGCCGAACAAGCTCGACGCATTTCTCCCGAGAATTTCACGCAGCTTCAACATGAACTGCAACAAGTATTATCTGGATTAAGCAGGCAAGGCAAATTAGAAGAAATTGCACTGAACCTATCTATGACTGATGCTACGGTTTGGCTGAAGAGGGCAACACCGGATGGCGTGTTGACACTTGGTGTTGTAGGAAGTGAACGAAGTGCCGACCTTCCGTGGTCTTCCATGGAACCCGCTGATCAGGCGATCTTAGCCCGCCTCGCTGTACATTTAGATCCGGATAATGGTGACACTCTCGGCATTGCGGCTGTTTATACCGAGCTCTTAGGCAATCCGCAGCAAGCGCGTGACATTTTTGGTCGTGCCGGTCAGAGTCGTGCACGTTGGGAAGGTCTGCTGCAATAAGCGGACAAAGCTCTGATTTGCTCTATGGAGTGCGGCGATTGGAATCGCCGCTTTGGGATGGCATGGAATGCTGGGGTCGGGGATGGGCTGAGCGGGTTGGGTTGATTGATGGCGCTGGATGATGTCGAGCGCCTGAGTGGTGCGCCGGCCCCGTCGCTTCATGTCACGCCGTAGTGCGCGAAGGCGGACGCTCCTGCCAAAGCGGTAAGTTCGCTTCGCTCGCCTGTCCCGCCGTAGCGTATTCGCGAAGGGGGATTACCGCACTCCATATGGGGTTGTGTTGGTTTTGGAGTGCGGCGATTGG
>SKVN01000115.1 GCA_007129405.1 Kiritimatiellia bacterium | reverse complement strand
TCTGGTTGCGATCGGGCCAGAGGGAGGCTGGACAGATTATGAGGTTGATTTGTTCCATCGGCATGGTTTTACATGTGTGACATTAGGAGAGCGTATTTTGCGTAGTGATATTGCCGTACATGCCATGATGGGCATTCTTCATGGATTACAGGAGCGTGAACGTGGGTAATCAGCGATTTAGAAAACCGGTGAAAAAAGGTGGGAGACGCGTTGGTCGTGACGCATCACATGGTGGCGGGACCGAGGTCCTGTACGGACGTCAACCGATCCGGGAAATGTTATTGGCCGGTCGTCGCCGGGTTGACACTTTTTATGTGTCTCCGCAAGTCCAACAGCGTGGGGATTTGATGGAAGTTCTTGATCTTGCCGCTAAAAAAGGGATTCGCGTGCAACCGAAGGATATTTCCGCATTGGATTCACTGGCTGAGGGGGGGAATCATCAGGGTGTCGTGGCTGTGGTAAGTTCCTTTCGTTATGTGTCCTATAAAAAAATGTTGAGTGATGCGGAACAGATCAACAATCCTCTGTTTTTGTTTCTGGATCATTTAGAAGATCCGCAGAATGTCGGGTCTCTTTTGCGGACGGCTGAAGCGGCTGGGGTTTGCGGGGTCGTGATTCCCGAGCATCGGGCGGCTGGCATTACCGCGACCGTTGTACGGGCTTCTGCCGGAGCCTCCGAACATATGGCCGTAGCGCAAGTCCCCAATCTGGTGCGCTGCATGCGGTTGTTACAAGAGCGTGGTGTTTGGTTTGCCGGGTTGGAAGCTGGTGAGGGTTCGCAGGAAGTAACCGCGGTCGACATGCAAGGTCCTATGGGTATTGTTGTGGGTAGTGAAGGCAAAGGCATGCGCAGGCTAACCCGTGAAAGTTGTGACTATCTTGTGCGCTTGCCAATGCTTGGCAAGGTTACGTCTTTGAATGCAGCCGTGGCAGGTGCCATTGCTTTGTATGAAGTGATTCGTCAACGGAGGGAGCAAACAGATGCAAATACATGAATGGGCGGGCAAGGCTGTTCCCGAGTCCATGCGCGTAAATATACCGCGTTTGTTGTCGGCCTACTATCGCGAGGTGCTAACAGGTAAGGTTGCTTTCGGGACGTCCGGGCATCGCGGTACGGCAGGTAATGGCACATTTAATGAAGCGCATATATTGGCGATATCCGCAGCCGTATTGGAGGTGCGCCAGCAGCAAGGCATTGATGGTCCCATGTTTGTCGGGATGGATACACATGCGCTTTCAGAAGCTGCGTGGGTTACGGCGATGGAGGTTTTTGGCGCCGCTGGTATTGACATCCGTTATCAGGAGGGGCGTGGGGTAACTCCGACGCCAGCCGTCTCGCGGGCCATATTGGCGTATAACGCGGGTCGAAAAACGGGGCTTGCAGATGGCGTTATTATTACGCCTTCGCATAATCCGCCGACGGATGGCGGTTTCAAGTATAATCCACCGCATGGTGGTCCCGCGGAAGGTACATTAACCAAAGCCATTCAAGATCGGGCTAACATGCTCATCGAGGAGGGTGTAGAGAAAATTGCCCGATTGCCGCTACAGCAGGTGTTGGCACAACCCTCGTGTCAGGCTTTTGACTTTATCGATCCATACGTTGAAGGGTTGGGTAAAATCATTGATATGGACGCCATCCGTGAAGCACAGATACAGGTGGGGGTGGACCCGATGGGCGGTGCTGGCGCGGCCTATTGGTCGATAATTGCCGAGCGCTACGGGTTGGATCTGAGCATCGTCAATGAGAGCATGGACCCCGCCTTTATGTTCATGCGGATTGATTGGGATGGAAAAATCCGGATGGATTGTTCCTCTCCCTATGCAATGGCTGGTTTAATTGATTTAAAGGATCGATTCGATGTGGCGTTTGGCAATGACGCTGATTTTGACCGGCATGGTATTGTAACGCCGTCGGCGGGACTGATGAACCCGAACCATTATCTTTCCGTGGTTGTTGATTATCTGTTCCGGTCCAGAAAGGATTGGCCCGGAGATGCGATGGTGGGAAAGACGCTGGTTTCCAGCTCTATGATTGATCGTGTCGCCATAGCGTTGGATCGCAAGGTCGCGGAAGTGCCTGTCGGGTTCAAGTATTTTGTGGATGGCTTGCTGACCGGAACCTTCGGTATCGGTTGCGAGGAGAGCGCGGGAGCTTCATTCTTGCAAAAAGATGGTAGTGTCTGGACTACTGATAAGGATGGTATCTTGTTGAACTTGTTGTCGGCAGAGATTCTTGCCGTAACCGGGAAGGACCCTGGTTTATATTACAAGGATCTCGAGCAGCAGCATGGTGCTCCTGTGTATGCACGTATGGATGCCGTGGCTTCTGCGCAGCAGAAAAAGGCACTATCGTCCTTGACGCCTGAGAGCATCACGGCGGATACCCTGGCGGGCGAATCCATCGAGAGTGTATTGACGCATGCCCCTTATAATCAAGAGCCTATAGGAGGCGTAAAGGTTCAGACAGCGAATGGTTGGTTTGCGGCACGGCCTTCTGGAACCGAGGATGTGTATAAGATTTATGCCGAAAGTTTTCTGGGTCAGGAGCATCTAGGTCAGATACAGGAAGAAGCTCAGGTTCTTGTCGGCAAGGCCTTTCAACAGGCTGGTGCATAGCATCAGAAAAGGGTACGCTGTATAGCGTGCAAGAGCGTAGCGTCTTTCGGCGTATTATGCTGGTTGATTTCAATGGATTACAGCGGAGGCAATGGATGAACGCGTTATATTCTTTGCTGATAGGGATTGGTGTCGGTTTTGTTCTGATGGCTTTGTTTTCTCTCTATCGAAAATTTCGCGGGGGTAAGAACAGGGCACGTGAGGTAACGGTCCATTCCAGTATTCAAGAACTTAAATCGATTGGGCAGCTTTCTGTATTCAAAGTTCTTACCAAGGAGATCGTTACAGAAGTTGATCATTCCTGGGGCGAGATCGGGAAAAAATACCTGTCCTGGATTTTGTCCGGGAAGAAGATGGCCATGATCTTCATGTTCGAGGTCGATTTTCGGTATGATTTGCGTAGTTCTGCATTTCAAATTGTGGAGTCTGGCGATGGATTCTTGTTTCGGATGCCACCTTGTTTGCGGGAAGTGAGTATTCGTGATATTCATTTCTATGATGAGCAGCGTAGCAAGGTGATCCCTTGGCTTTTGCCAGACCTTCTCAATTCGGTATTCGGTTCGGGGTTTACCGAAGAGGATCGGAATCGTTTGAAGGACGCGGCAAGAAAGGCGGCACAGACGCAGTCTGAGTCGCTGATCTCCACGTTGGATGCTGATGTAGAACAATCTGCACGGCAAACGCTGACATCTTTGGCGCGTGCTTTCGGTGTACAACATGTGGATTTTGACTTCGCGCATCCGCCACAAGAAGTTGCCGTCGAAAAAGAATAGTGCCCTATGCGCTTATTTTGCGTGAGGGGATGATGCCGGCTTTTGGTGGATACGGAATGGAATTTCCTTATCACGAATGCATATCCGTTGTATGGGCAAGGTTCCTTCTTCGAGTGTAATGGTGGCGATGGTGGAGCCCGTTTCATCCGTCACGGTATGCCAGGTGCCCCAGCCTTGTCCGAAGGAGAAAAAGGTGGGCTGCGACTGAAGCGATAAGTATAGGGTTTCTGTGGTGCCATCATATTGGAAGGCAGAGAGGGCAAGGATATGGGTCCAGGCGGCCATTGCCCGGGCATAGTGGTGTCCGCATTCCGCTTCATTGTAGGGGTTGCGTTTCTTCCCGTCGTAGCGGTTACGTATATGCGAAACCAAGCTAATGCCTTCTTCGATCATGCCTTCGTATATGAGATGTGC
>SKVN01000107.1 GCA_007129405.1 Kiritimatiellia bacterium | reverse complement strand
GTCTCATTATTAAAATCAAATTCAGATGTGGCGTCATTGAATTTGTTCTCGATCCTTAGCGTTCTGCCCGGCAATTGCTGCATACCGCTTTCTAGTGCGGTTGCGGAACCAGTGGCAGAGCCAAATGTTGAATGCGCAAAAATCATTGCCATAGCCAATCTGTACATCATGATATTATGAGTATGCCCTTAGAAAAATGCTTTTGTCGATGTCGTCGCATTGCCTTTTATTCCGTCAGGTCATAGTATGCCAGCGAACGAAGCGTAATCAAGAAATGAGAGATTAACAGGATGTTCACTTGTATTATTGTTGGGGCAGGCCACCGTGCAGTCGGGTATGCCGTGGCGTGTCCAGATCGGATGAAAGTGGTGGGGGTTGCTGATCCTTCACCCGTGCGGCGGAAAATTACAGCCAAGCGGTTTGGACTGGAGCCTTCTGCTTGCTTCGAATCGGCAGAAGCCTTGGCGGTGCAACCGAAGCTGGCTGATTTTATCATTAACGGCACGATGGATCATCAATCGGTTCTCGTGGATTTTGAAGATGGTTGTACCGCTACGCTAAACATGGTTGATGGCTGCTCCAAGCCGTCGCGCTCGATGCATCTGATTGGTACACGCGGTGAAATGCAGGGGTGTCTGGAAGAGAGCAAATTCACCATCCGGAAAATAGACCCGCGTCCGGGGCATGAATATGCCGAAGAGATCGTCGACCTCAATGTAGGCGGCGACATGACCGGCGCGCATGGTGGACATGGCGGTGGCGATGGAAGACTGGTCAGCGACTTTCTAGATTATATTGGCGGCCAGCAGCCATCGCTGTCCACGACCAGTATCGAGGATTCGGTGGCCGGGCACCTTATCGGCTTCTGTGCTGATCGCTCGCTCGTCGAAAGCCGCATCATCAACATCAATATGAAAATGCAACTAGCGGCAATTGCCGAAAGGGAATTCTGATCATGATTGAAATGGTCCGTCACAACTGGAAAACGCTGCCACAGGTGCATTCGGAGCCGGATTTCAACAACATCCTGTCCGTACTTGCGCGTTCGACACCCCTGCGACCAACGCTCTTCGAATTTTTTCTGAATGATCCGCTATATGCCAGGCTGGCCGGTGATGTGTCAACCGAGCCGGATGACCTCCAACCACACGTCACAAAGATCATGGGATTCAGACGTGCCGGTTACGACTATGCCACCATACTCCTTCCCGGGTTCTCTTTTCTTACGGCCGACGTACACAAGGTACAGACGGTTTCCTTGAATGAAGGCGCTGTCATCCGGGACAGAGCTTCGTTCGATGCATACGTTTGGCCGGATCCGGCTGCGGCAGACTACAAACTCCTTCACCGCTTACTGCCGATTCTTCCCCGCGGCATGAAGCTGATTGTGCATAGCCCTTTCGGCGTGTTGGAGAATGTAATCCGTCTTGTGGGATACGAGAATCTCTGTTTCATGTCCGTTGATGACGAGGCTCTGGTCGCTGATATTTTTGAGGGCGTTGGTTCGCGATTGGTCGAATATTACAAGCGCTGTGTCACACATGAAGCGGTGGGGGCCATCATCGGCAACGACGATTGGGGGTTCAAATCGCAGACCATGCTTCCACCGGAACAGATGCGCAAGCTTGTGTTTCCGTGGCACCGAGAATGGGTGCAGGTCGCGCATCATGCAGGTAAGCCTGCCATCCTTCATTCCTGCGGGATGCTCACGGAGGTAATGGATGACATCATCGATGACATGAAATACGATGGGAAGCATTCCTATGAAGACGCTATTCAGCCGGTCGAGGAAGCCTACGATCAATACCATGACCGGATTGCCATTCTGGGCGGAATCGATCTTGATTTTGTCTGTCGATCAAGACCGGAGGCGATCTATGATCGATCGTCCCGCATGCTGGCACGCGGCAGTTGCTCTTACGCCTTGGGTACGGGCAATAGCGTTCCTGAGTATGTACCTGTTGAAAATTACGTTGCCATGATTCAACCGGCTATCGAACGTAGGCGATAGAGTCGGCTTTTTATAGCAGGAAGGAGGTCAGTGTGAATCAATCGAGGCAGGGTACGTTGCTGGACTCGGTGCTGGGGGCTATCGGGAACACGCCGATGGTAGAACTTGCAAGGATTACGCGTGGTGTCGAAGGTAGGATCGTTGCCAAGTTGGAATATTTGAATCCGGGATATTCCAAGAAGGACCGCATAGCCTTGCAAATGATTGAAGAGGCTGAGGCGAGCGGAGCCCTCCAGCCGGGGCAAACGGTGGTGGAGTTGACGAGTGGCAACACGGGAACCGGTTTGGCCATTGTTTGCGCGGTTAAGGGGTATCCTTTCGTGGCGGTTATGTCGAAGGGCAATTCGGTTGAGCGGGCGCGGATGATGCAAGCACTTGGTGCTGAGTTGGTATTGGTTGACCAGTTGCCTGATTCTGTGCCAGGCGAAGTTTCCGGCGGGGATTTGGCTTTGGTGGAGGAGGTAGCTTGCCGCCTTACCAGAGAGCGGAATGCATTTCGGGCGGATCAGTTCCATTTGCAGAGCTGTGCGAGGGCGCATTATCTGCATACCGCGCAGGAAATGCTACGCCAATCTGACGGACGTATAGACGTGTTCTGCGAGTTTGTAGGAACGGGTAGCACGTTTGGCGGTTGCTCTGCAGCTTTGAAAGAGCATAACCCCGCGATCATGTGTTATGTCGTCGAGCCAGCGGGCGCAGCCGTTCTTGCGGGGCAACCGGTCACGCAGCCCAACCATCGAATTCAAGGTGGTGGATATGGTATGCAAAATCTGGATCTGATTGATGAAGAACGCATCGATGGATATCTGCAAGTATCAGATGAAGAGGCAACCAAAATGGCGCGGCGACTAGCGCGGGAAGAGGGGATCTTCGCCGGTTTTTCTTCGGGGGCCAATGTTGCCGCTGGTTTACAATTGCTCACGACGACACATGTTGGCAAAACGATAGCGGTTATGTTATGTGATTCAGGGCTGAAATACCTGAGTACCGATTTGTGGAACTAAGCTATTTTCTACTGAAAAGGTGGATGATGAATCAAACAGCGAGGAAACCGAATATTGTGTATTTCTTTGTCGATGACATGGGATATGGGGATGCATCTTGCCTGAATCCTGAAGGAAAGATACAGACCCCCAATGTCGATCGTTTAGCCAGAGAAGGTATGACGTTTACGGATGCTCATTCCAGCTCGGCTGTGTGTTCCCCGTCGCGCTACAGTGTTTTGACAGGTCGTTACAATTGGCGCTCGAGGTTGCAGAAGGGGATTGTTCCGGTTTATGGCGAGCCCCTGATTGCACCTGATCGCTTGACGGTGCCCGGGTTTTTGCAAGAGCAGGGCTATCACACGGCCTGTATAGGGAAATGGCACCTGGGACAAGGGTGGGACTTTGTGGCAGACAGGGATACCTTTTGCCCGACGGTAAACTTTGGAACTGCGAATATTGCGGCTGAATCAACGCGCGAAGCAACGCCTGCGGAACGGGAGTCCTGGCGGAGTGCCTTTTCCAAGTCAACCACAGGAGGGCCGACCACACGGGGGTTTGACTATTACTTCGGGGTAGATGTCCCCAACTGGCCCCCGTACTGCTTTATCGAAAATGACCGGACTGTAGGCGTCCCTTCTGAATGGTTGCCTGAGCGTCTTCTCGGAGACAACCAGGCCAGTATTGCCGGGCCAGCCATGCCGTATTGGCATTTTGAACAATTGCTGCCAACTTGGGCAGAGAAAGCCGAATGTTATATCAAGGATCGGGCCGCAGAGAATGATCCATTCTTTTTGTATTTACCGATGACCTCTCCGCACACGCCGCTATCCGTAAACAAATCTTTTGTTGGTAAGAGTGGTCTGAACAATTTGTACGCCGATTTAGTGATCGAAACGGACCATGTGTTTGGTCGTGTACTGGATGCGCTCGATCGGCACGGTGTTGCAGACAACACGCTTGTAATCTTTGCTAGCGACAACGGGTGCGCACATTATGTGGGTACCTATACAGATGGACGGGGCAACGGAGAAGCAGCAATGGAGTTGCAGGGGCATTATTCGAGTGGCCCGTATCGGGGGTATAAATCAGATGCCTGGGATGGAGGGCACAGAGTTCCTTGTATCGCGCGGTGGCCAGAAGTAATCAAGTCTGGCAGTAGATCTGATGCGCTTGTTTGCTTGTCTGATCTCATGACGACATGTGCCGACATTGTCGGGGGCACGCTTCCAGACCATGCAGGGGAGGACAGTGTCAGTATGCTGCCCTTGTTTCGACAGGCTAATGATGGAAGTCGGACTACGGTTGTACATCATTCTGTCGGAGGAAAATTTGCGATTCGCGATGGACGCTGGAAACTGGTGCTTTGTCCTGGATCTGGCGGTTGGACCCACAATGATGCCGAGGCAGCTAAAGCAGGTTTACCTCTTGTCCAACTGTACGATATGCAGGCCGATCCCGGTGAGACGTGTAACTTGCATACTGCGCATCCGGACAAGGTGAAAGGGTTGATCGCCTTATTGAAACAACAGGTTGAGGATGGGCGCAGTACGCCTGGTGTTCGGCAAGAAAACGATGTGCCTGTCGATATCTGGAAATTACACACGATGCCAGACATGGATCCTGCCATTCTCGACGATTACTGAAGAGGGCACGTCGCCTTCATGTTTAAGATGTGAGATGATGTTTTTTGAATAATGCATATTTATTTAGGATTATTTTGACAGATTCGGTGATTTGTAATAGCAACTCAAGCTGTTTTAGGATCTGTAATTCATGCAAGGTCTAACTTATGTCTGCACATGGTATTTCGTTGAGTCGAGCGCGATTGGATTTATCTTCTGGGTGGTCATTTAGTCGCGGTCGCAAAGGTTGTCGCTGGCTGCATAGCCAAGCTGCTGTTCGCGGTGAGACCGTCTCGCTGCCGCACAGCTGGAACCGGACGGATACTTTTCAGTCTGGCGTGAAATATTATCAGGGATCAGGCAACTATTGCCGGGATTTTGTTTGTCCACCAACGCTTCGGGATCGTCAGGTATGGTTGTGTTCCGAGGGCTTTTACGGCACCGGAACGGTATGGCTAAATAGCCGTGTGGTTGGTCGGGTGAACGGGCAGTTTTTAGGGTTTCGTGTGCCGGTCGGGCATGTTCTGGAACATAGCCGCAACAATCGGATCGCCTGCTGTTTGACAAATCGTTGCGGAAAGCGTGAATTGCCCGGCATCCGTCATCCGGATTTTTTGCTGCATGGTGGTCTTGCCGGTAGGGTTTGGCTGGAGGCAACCTCGAATTGTTTTTTGGATGACGCATGCTTTCGGGTTACGACTTCTGCTGGTGAATCTCCCCGCGTTGATGCTGGCGTTCGCGTTGTAAATGCTGATTCCCAACCGGTTCGTGCCAGTGTTGTCTGGTCTCTTTGTACGCATGATGGGGTTAGGGTTGCCGGCCAAATATCTGCGTCTGAAAATATTGCCAGCGGGCAAAGTGCGGAAATCGAAAGTACGCTACTTGCTGCTAATGTAGAGCTGTGGTCGGAACAAATACCCAGACTATATGAGCTACGGGCAAGGCTTTTGATTGATGAAACACCCGTAGACACCCTGCATCGTCGAATTGGTTTCCGTTCGGCTGTTTTCCGTGAGGGCAAAGGTTTTTTTTTGAATGGGAAGCGGGTGTTTCTGCGCGGGTGCAATCGGCACGAAAATATGCCGGGTTGTGGAAGTGCTTTGTCTGTCAAGCAGCACCGGGCGGATGCCGCCGCGATTCGGGATATGGGACTGAATTTTGTGCGTTTGTCGCATTATCCCCAAAGCCCCGCTTTTCTGGATGCCTGCGATGAGATGGGCATTCTGGTTTATGCCGAGTTGGCTAGTTGGAAAAGTGTTCGCGGTGGGTCGTGGTTGCGTAAAGCCACACAGCAGTTTGCGGGGATGATTCAGCGGGATCGACATCACCCTTCTGTGGTCCTGTGGGGGATGGGTAATGAAGGGCGTCACAGGAAAGCATTTAACGCACTACGGTCGCTTGCCAAGCGGCTGGATCCTGAGAGACCTGTTATATATGCAGAGAATCATTTGTATCGGGCGCGCCGTGCACAAACGATAGGGATACCGGATGTCTGGGGATGCAATTATGAACTCGATGTTTTAGAAGAGGGGCGGGATGCATCGCGACTTCGCAATGTTGTGGTCAGTGAATGCTCCAATTGGCCAGATGCTCGAAGAGGGGATTTAAAAGCGGAACGCGAGCAAGTCGATCAATTGGCCTTGGATCTGCCACGAATTGAAAATGTGCCTTACGTGGCGGGATTCGCGATATGGTGTCTGGCGGATTATGCCACTTTGCGTAAATCGCGATACTTGCGTTATTCAGGTGTAGTGGACGCTTGGCGTGAGCCAAAGCTTGCTGCGTTCTGGTTGCGCGCCCGCTATAGTAATGTTCCGTTTGTCAAGCTTGCTGCCGACTGGCAGTTTGTTGCGGAGGCGTCTCGTGGGGTGCGGCGTGTAGATGTTTTTACAAATGTTGCACGAGCAGAAGTGCAAGTCAATGGCCGTACAGTCGAGACGCTGGTTGGTGCAGGACACCATGTATTGGAACTTGCGTTTGAACCGGGGTGCATATCGGCCGTTGCCCTTGATGTTAAGGGGATTTTCGATCGGATTGCATCGTATGGTTCCGCTGTGCAGTTAGCACTACGTTTGCAGTCTGGTGTTCCGGATACCTTGCGTATCGAGGTGCTTGATAAAGATGAGCATCTCGTGCGCGACTGGGATGGTCAGGTTGCGTTGGCTGTCGAGGGGGGGGCGCAGGCATTCCCGTATTGCGCAGGGAGGGTTCTCGTTGCGGGTGGTTGTGCGCGTGTGCCTGTTGCGATTGACGTTTCTCAAAGCCCTTGTGTGTGGCGTGTCTCCTCAAGTAATCTTCAACCGGCAACACTTTCGATTTCTGATCCAACATTGCTCTTGTCTTCGCCGTGAAATCATCCGAGGCTATGTAATGATATGAAAGAGACGGCTACACTTTATCCCCATGCACCGCTGCATAAGATGCAGGAATTATTTTACAGGCTGGCCGCGAGCGGTTTGGTTTCGCCAAAGAGATTTCGCGCTCCCATGCCGGTTGCTGCAGACCGCAAGCCATCACCAGCGTTTCCCTCGCTCGAAATTGTGAGTCATTGCTGGAAATATTCGCGCATGCTGGCATATCAATTGAGTTCGTTTGTGCTCTATCCGCCGTCCAAACTTGCGGTGCGTATTACGGTTTTTTATGCCGAATCGGATGCAGAAACGGTTGCCCTTTTGAAGTTTATCGGTGAACACGTGATTCCGAATCTTGTTTGGAATTGGCAGCCTTTACCGGAAGAACAGCTTTTTCGTCGCAGCATCGGTCGTAACCGTGCTGCTTTGGTAACGCAGGCCGATTGGATCTGGATGACAGATTGCGATATTGTTTTTCACAAAGGGTGTTTGGATTCATTGGCGGAGGTGTTGCTGGGGAAAACCGATGCTTTGGTCTTTCCGCAGGACGTTTTGATAACAGAGTTATTGCCAGATTCTGCGCCGATGTTACGTGATCGTCCTGCTTTGGCATTGCGGGAAATCGATACGAATTTATTTCATTCGCAGCCTCGCGATCGGGCCAAAGGTCCCTTTCAAATCATGCATGGCGATGTTGCGCGTGCTATTGGGTATTGCGATCGCATCGGGCTTTACCAGACACCCGCGGCACATTGGTGCAAATGCTATGAGGATCGCGCCTTTCGCTGGTTGTTGGAAACGCAGGGTACCCCAGTGAACATTGTCAATGCTTGCCAGATCCGGCATGTAGAAAAAGGTCGGTATCGCAGACATTCAGTTTTATCCAGTATCCGCCGCCGTATTCGAAAGAAGCAAAGGTAGCGGATTTGAAAAGTTCCTGTGAAGGTTCTTAGTTTGCGGGCTTGTAACCTTGCGCAAGCAGCAGGTTGATACCGAAATCGGTTTGTGCGATGTTATTTTTTTCATTGTGGCGTCTGCGTGCGCGATTCGTGGCCGCAATAGATTTATCTGCATATCCACGTTTGTGGTCTAGGTGGAGAACGTGTGCACTGAATCGTACGCGTTCAGCCCGGATGCCATTGTTTTTCAAGCGTACGCCGAGTTCACGGTCCAATCCGCCCCATTGAAACCGGTGATCGAATCCGTTTACGGCAATGACATCTTGTTTCCAGGCAGAAGCATTACAGCCCATAAAGTTGGCTCTTGCGGTGGGAAGTCGATTCAGAAAGCGCGCCCATGCAGGAGACACTCTGATTTTGAGATTTCGTTGGGTGATTGGTAGCCCGTTTTCGCGCAACCAGTCCCATTTGAAGCAACGGCCGGTTTGTATGTCGTCTATCGAGATGGTCTCGCTGGTTGACATGGGAAGCCGGATGGCACTGCCAGTAAGGAAAAGACCAGGTCGAGCACGAGCAATATGCTGATCCAGAAAGTCAGATCGAGGAATGCAGTCCCCATCAGTAAAAACGAGGTAGTCGTAACGGGCATGCAGTATGGCCTTGTTCAATATCTCGCACTTTCGGAATCCGTTGTCTTCGTGCCATACATGCCGGATTGTCATTCCGGTAGCTTCGCGCATTCGTTGGATGGTGTCAGCGGTTTCCTGTGTGGAGCCATCGTCGGCTATAATGATTTCAAAATCGCGATGCCGCTGGAAGTGGAATCCCCAGAGCGTTTTTTCCAGCCATGCCGGCGCGTTATAGGTGGTGAATATTACAGTTAGCATCATGGTTTCAGGTCCTGCTTATGCGCGTATGATATGCGGCCAAAACGGTTTGTGGGGAAAGTGACCAGCAAGTACTTGTCGCAATGTAGGGGGCGCGTGTTTGTGCTGTCAATATCATTTCCCCGATTGGCGTTCTCACATGGTTTCGAAACAGCGCCTGTCCACATTCCAGGACAAATCAATGCGCCCTGCCGTTTTTGCAAGGCGCTTATGTAGCGATTTTTCGTTTGCTTTGTTGAACCATGTGCGCAGTGGAATGGCATGGCTGTCTCCCAGCCCGTCAACCAGGAAAAACTGCTCAGTACCGTTATGCGATCCCAGTACGATGTTCCCGCGGTTGATATCATTCGCCCTGATTTGCCAAGTAAACAAGCGTTGTGCAAAATCGTTTAACAAAGGGATATAGGCGTGCAATCTGTTTGTGCGCTGCAATTTTCCAAGAGAAATTCCGAGTTGCCCATCTGTAGTTTGCATTTTTTCGTATAGCATGCCTAATCCCAGGTCGGTAGCCACCAGACCATGGAATTCTGCTACCGGAGGACGTTCTGTTTTATTAAGAGGGTTCTTTTTCAGGCGAAGGTAAGCGCTATATTCTCGTAGTAACGGACGTTGCTCTTGCGAACAGATGCGTTTCTTGATTGCGTATTTTATTCTTTTGATATGATTGCGTGGGGGGGCTTTGCGTGGAATCGCAACTTTGACAATCAGAGCGGGATGATCGTCTAACGCGAAAATCGCGCGATGCGTACCGCACGCAAGCGGCTCTTTGTTCTGGAGGTATAGATATGAAGGAACGGACAGCATGGATGAATCCTCTCGTGCGTTTATGCAATTTCCTAGCGCTTGAAATACAGTGCAAGTTTGTTGGATATTTCTCGTTGCGCCAAATATAGACTCGTAACGACTCGTGTCATGTGCGTGGCCATTGGCGACGGCATTTTTTCTATGAATCGCAGCGGGATGCCGAATTCTCTTTTCCATTTGCGGAAAGGGTGTCCGTGTCGGTAACCTTCTGGCAGGTCTCCGTTGTAATTTTCGGGAGCCGGATACCAGGCATAGTTTCCTTGTGTCGATTCGGTGGTCACATGGCCCGGTTGTAGGAACTCAAAATCAATTACTTTAATGTCTCCCTGTTTGGTGATCAGCATATTCCGCGGGATAAAGTCGATGTATTCATAGCCGTGTTTCCTGAACATCCGGATGATATCTTTTGCTTCGGAGAGGAAAGAGAGTGGTAACATCGGATAGCCGAATGGCGGGATTTTACGGAGAAACGCAGCGCGACAGTCATCAACCCACTCAACGACAATATAGTTAGGTCCCGTTGCTAGAATTTTGGTGATGCGCGGGTCTCCGTTTGCTATTTCCCGGGCTTGTATTTCTCTCAACATAAATCTTTCGCGTCCGGGGCGGAATATTTTGCACACGGCTGGTTGCCCCTGATAGTCGATTTCCAGAACTTTTGCGCGCCTCGAGTTGCCAGAGAGCCGACGTACAACGGGGTATGGTGGTTCGAAAGCACCATTTAGCGCTGTGGCCTTTTCTTTGATTTCAGCAATATGTTGCGGGCAAAGCAAATCCATGTATTCAAAGGCTTGGCGCGCATTGTCAGAAGAGTGTAGGGGGTTTGACCATTCCTGTTTCGGTTTCTTGTGATTTAAATGATTGCGTATTTTCACTTTGGTTTTATAGATCCGGAAATTGGTTAAGCCGATGTGTTTTCTGGCTATCTTGGCGTTTGATACTTCCAGTGGATCGAGATCCATTACAACAAAATATGCACAGGGAAGTCCGCCTGCGTGTGGCCACGGTCCTCTTCCCCAGTTGCCGCCTCGCATGAACTTGGCAACGTCTGCCCTGCGTTCGCGCGGGATTGTCCCCGAAAAGATAATGTCAAAACCGTTGACGTCCAGCAGGTTCTCAATGCAGGCCAGCTCATCCTCTGCGGCCTCTCGCACTACAAGTACCCCGATGCCCCGTAAAGGCTCTTCGATTGCGTCATCCGGGTGTCCCGAGAAAAAACGGTGACGGATCCATTCGTTTTTATGCGAGAGTTTTTCGAGTGTATCCATCGGCGGGCGCCATCCCATGGCGTCAATCATTTCGTCAAGTGTTTCAAGGGTCAAGGGGTTTGGAAGTTTGACGTCAATTGCTTGCGCAAGTGCGGAGAGCACTGTTTGGTAGTTGTGGTCAAGGCAATCGGTTTGGTGAAATGCATTGGGAAGCCCTGATTTTTCACCTTTATGATATAGAACATGGTAACACATAGAGAGGAAGTGATGCGTGGGGTCTGGAACGGAACACAGATCTGACTGTCGTGTTGCATGTTCAAGAAGCATTCTTGCCAGATGCGGCGGGAAATAGGCCATTTTTCGGAAGGCAGATCCCTCGATACCGCTTTCGCTGTACACGTCGCAAGGTATGCCATTATATTTATTGCCCTGAAGCAGGGGCGCAAGCGTAGGAAGATCAGCGTCTCGAACAAGTATATCGATATCTTCTCCCGGATGGACCTGCGGGAGGGATTCGAACCATCTCAATACAGCATATTGCACGTCTTGCTGATTCAGTGCGTGAAAGAAACCTTCTACCCCCAAGGAGGGATGAATATAGCGCCTTGTCTTGGGTTTTGACCATTTCCCGATTTTCAACATAGTTGTTTGCTCTGGGTTGATGTGTTTGGATTCACGCTACATTCTCACGCTTGTAAGTTTTGCAGCATTTCTGCTGGCGACGCAGAACCCGTTTGATTCAATTTTTTGATGCAAACGGCAGCAGCCAGGTTGCCGGTAAAAGCAGCTTGTACAGGGGTTGCTCCTGCGGCTAATGTTGTTGTTATGGCAGCCATAACGGCGTCGCCAGCACCCGTTGTGTCTGTTTCTCCCTCCCACTTTATTGCTGGCACGTTTGTGATACCGTCCTTGTCGCACACCATTATGCCTTGTGCGCCGCATGTTACAAACACCGTTTGCTGTCGTGCCACGTAAAGTGCCGATAGTGCATGCCGCAACGGTTCCCAAGCTCCAATTTCGTTGTATTCAGGCCTCAGTCCGCATGCTTTTGTCAATTCAAGGTTATTGATTTTCAATACGCTGCCAGCGTACATGGCTTCTGGTTCACGGCTGTCCACGGTGAATATTTTATCAGGGTTATTTTCAATGATCTGCTGTAGTCCTTTCCGCAGCATGGTGCTGTGAATGCCTGCGCGTGCCTGCGCGTTAATGACGATAGCATCTAACGCTGGTAGTGCCCTGCGCAATTGTTGGAGTAGGTTGTTTGCGGTACTGTCATGCAATAGGTTGAAATCCCCGAAATCAATCCGATTCTCCTCTATGCCGCCTATGATCGGCTTGACGTACGTTACCGTTGCCCAGTCTTGTTCCTGTTGTATGAGTCCCGTAGTGTCGATGCGGCTCTTTTTTAGTGTATGCAACAATTCTCTGCCCCATGGGTCCTGGCCAATTACGCCAAATGCTGTGACTTGCGCGCACCCTAGCGCAACCAAATTCATGGCAACATTGCCTGCTGCCCCGGCGGCATAGCGCTGTTGCTCAACCGGTCTGGTTGGTTTTCCTGTTTCAATTGACGGGAGGGCGGTCTCTGGATTCATCCGCCAGTAGCAATCCAGTGCAAAATCCCCGATTACGCCAATTTTAAGACCTGCAAACCGTTCCAACAGTTTTTGCAGATCTGCTTTCTTCATGGTAAACATGATCCATCCTTATCAGAATTTTCCTGTTCCGGTCAATTACAAGCGCGCGGGGTCAATTTCCTTTACGCGGCAAAATGTGTTTGTTAGCTTCGGCTCGATGAAAAACAGCCATAAACCGATGCGTTTAGCCATCATTTACCCGAAGGCAATCGGAGATTTTATGTTTGTGCTGCCTGCCTTGCACACCTTGCGGCGGGCATTGCCTGAAGCACATATCACGTTAGTTGTCAAAGCCAAGCAGGGCCCGTTGGCTTTGCCACAGCAAGGCATATTGGCTGATGATGTTCTGGTGTTGGGCGGAGGCAATAGTTGGGGGAATATTCGACGTCAACTGGCGCAGCGCAAAATCGATACCATGCTTGATCTGGTTGGGAATGATCAATCTGGTTTGATCATGGCCTTTCGCGGGGGGCGGCGCATGCGCCCGGACCCCACAGATTGCAAAGGCAAGGCGGCTTTGTATTCGCCTTGGGCGTTATCCATGCCAAAATTAACGCCCGGTTTGCATCGTGTTGATGAACTGCTTGCCTTTGCCCGTTTTTTGCAGGCGAGCGAGCCCGTTTACTCCTTTGGCCTACAACTTCCGGCAGCGGCGGTTGATCATAGCGAGAAGATGATTGCCGCACATGACTTGCGCTCGGGTACCGTAATTGTACTTAATGTTGGCGCGAGTCGTGACACCAAGCGTTGGCCTGCCCAGCACTTCAAGACTCTGGCACAGGAATTGATTTCGGCGGGATATCGTGTAGTTCTGACGGGGGCCCGGAGCTTCAAGTCAGATCATGATTATGACCGCAACGTTTCCGAGCTGTTTTTGCGTGATGGTCTGGTGGATGGGGAGAGATGTGTAGACTTTATTACGGGGCATCCGGTTGCTCCTGATTTGCAATTGCAGCGCGATACGCATTTTTTACGTTATTCGGGTGTTGCTGCTGTTGTTGTGGGGAATGACACGGGACCGATGCAAATCGCCGGTTCGGTTGGGGAAGATGCTCGCAATTATTGTGTGTCGTTATTCGGTCCCACGAATTGGGGACGATATGCCCCGTATGACCCGACGCGCCATTATCCGGAGCAACCGGCAGGTGATTGGAATCACGTGTTGTGCAGTTCGTGTGTGTGTATTCCCAAAGGACATCAAGAGGCCTGCAAATGCTACCGTCGTGGCTGCGGCCATAAACAATGTATGAGCCTTCT
>SKVN01000163.1 GCA_007129405.1 Kiritimatiellia bacterium | reverse complement strand
GGGCCTCCCTGTTCTCTTCCTGCTGCTACTCTTGACTGCTGAACTAGGACCAATACTACCTTTCTCTTTTCGAGATGCGCCTAATGAATCCGAAGCGTGCAATTTACTTTGCACTTCAGAATTGTTAATAAATTGTAAATCTAAGGTTGACGTAGCCTAGTGGTTTTCATTACTGTCTAGACCAATATTTTGCAATGGAAGCTATCGGTTTATTGTATCGTTAGATTTCAGAGGTTCCTTGATGTTATGGCAGATATAGATCCATCAGTTGCAGAGCAAGCATTAAAAAGTGCCCGACCCGAAACGGACAAGGAAAGTTCGGTTGCGGGACAAGGTTCGGTTGAAGTGTTTTCCTTGTCTCAGGGGCATGGCGATGTTGTTGCTCAGAAGGGGTTCGTATTGACGCAGCGTATATTGGTACTAGTGGCGATTTGCGTTGTGTTGTTTAGTGTTTTCGACACATACAGCAACCAACCCGATCGTATGTCAGCTAGCGTGCAGCAACCGTTTGATTCGATATCGGCGCGTGTTTCGCCCGAGACCATGCCTTTGAGCCGTACTGTTGATTTGTTTGTGACGCGCCGTATATTTGGACCACCTCCCGTTGAGGAAGTGGTGGAGGTCGAAGCTGTTGTTCCCGTGCGTGGGTGGCGGGCAGAATTACGAGATCATTGGAGTTTGATGGGGACATCCGAGGTCGTTGGCGCAACGGATGATCTGATTTTAGAAGCTATCGTACAAGATGGTCGGGCGCAGCGGTTGCAATTTTTGCGTGCTGGCGAGAAGGTTCGCGTTGTTGAGCATGAAGTGGAAATTACACGGGTTGATCAAGATCGGGTTGAGTTTCGTCATGGGGATGAAGTTTTCGTTCTGGATTAATGTTGAGCTTTTTTCGGGGTGTATTTAATTAGGACTGCATGAGTTGCAAAGGTAAAAGCATGTTGAGAAAACCGCTATATTGTACGTTACTATATTCATTGATATTGGTCATCGGGCTAACCGCTTCACGGACGCTTGGACGTCAGGCTGAGGTCACGATTGAATCTTCGCGGGCGATCAGTAGTCCTGGACCTCGTCCGTTGGTTGATTATGATATTCCCGGTTTGGATACTCGCGTGAATCTACGCGCATTAGAGTCTTGGGATGTTGCCCAATTAATTGAGTTTCTAGCGCATCGGGGCGGGATTCAGAATATTGTGATTGGGCGTGGGGTTGCAGGGCTTACTACGCGGCTTCGGTTTGATGATGTTTCGGTTGGTGAAGCGCTTGAGGTCGTCCTGTCCGTCAATAATCTGGCGTATACCATTCGCGGCGAGGTTATTACGATTATGTCTGATGAAGAATATCAGCGGCAGTTCGGTACGAGTTTTTATGACCAAAAAGAAGTACGCATGCTACAATTGAAGTATGCCGATCCGATTCGTGTTCAAGGTCTTCTGGATCCGATTCGGAGTTCGATCGGCACAGTGGTTGCGGATCAAGCCACCGGGGCATTGATTTTGATCGATACCCCCGCGAAAACGCGTGAGATGGAGTCGATTGCACTCGCTGCTGATTTGCCCACCTTGCAGCGGCAGCTTCCGACAGAAACGAAAATTTATGTTTTGCAACATTCGGATGTCACGCAGATGCAGAATAGCATTTCTCCCGTTTTGACACCGGATGTCGGGCGCATTCGTTATGATCAGCGCACGCGTACGCTCATTGTGACAGACCTACCGCACAAAATGCGTGAAATCGATCAGCTCGTTACGGCTTTTGACCGGCGAGGGCGCCAGGTGTTTATTGAAGCCAAGATTGTGCAGGTTTCTCTTTCTGATCAATATCAGTTAGGTGTTGATTGGCACCATGTCATAAGCACTGTTAACCCACGTGCCGATGTTACGACAAGATCGCGATCAGGAAATTTTGCCATGGAACGGCAAGACCTACTACCTTCACCTACGGGCCAACTTACCTATCGAACGCTTGCTTTAGGCGGGAATCTGGAAGCTGTTATTCGTGCCTTGCAAAGTGTTGGCGAGACCAAAAGCTTGTCGAATCCACATATAGCTGTTTTGGATGGAGAAAGGGCCGAGTTTAATGTGGTTGATCGTCGTCCTTACGCCGAGGCGCAACTTGAATCGGGCTCCACGAATGTTGTTGGGGAAACCTTCCAGTTTATTGATGTGGGTGTTCGAATGGATGTGATTGCCACCATAAACGATCACGACATGATTAGCATGGAAATCGCTCCTTCCATAAGTTCTGTTATAGGTGAGTATACGGGTGGCGTTGGAACAACCGTTCCCATTGTTCGAGAAGCCAGAGCAGAAACTCGTGTGATGGTTAAGAATGGTGAAACCATCATTATCGCAGGCATGATCTTTAATGAGTCGGCGGAAAATGTAAGAAGAGTCCCTTTGCTGGGAAGAGTTCCTTTATTCAGTTTGCTTTTCAAACATGAATCCCAGCGGCAAGAAACGAACGAACTAATTGTTTTTCTTACGCCGCGGATTGTATCTGGCGAGCGCCCTTATTTGCGCATGCGCGACGTGAAGAAGGCTCCCAAACCGATGCGTCGTGTAGCTTCACCCGAAAGCGAACGCCCCATACGCGGTTTACGGTAGGTGACAATTTGGATATTAAGCTGCAGTTTCTCGGAGGAGCCGGAAATGTCACGGGCTCCAGTCATCTGGTTGACATCAATGGTGCCAAGGTCCTCGTAGACTGCGGATTTTTTCAGGAACGTGATCTTCAGGGGCGCAACTGGGAACCGTTCGCATTTGATCCTGCGAGTTTGGATGCTGTCGTTCTTACGCATGGTCACTTGGACCATTGCGGTCTGTTACCTCGGTTAGTGCGAGAGGGGTTTGCAGGTCCCATCCTAGCCACATCCGCTACTGCTGATATCGCCGAAATTGTGATGCGTGATGCTGCGCATATTCAAGCGGAAGATGCCGCCTTCAAGAAGCGCCGTCATGAAAAAGAGGGCAAGGTCAGCCCGCATGGATACGAGCCACTGTATACTGCGCAAGACGTGGATCGAGTGCTGCCCTTGGTTGAGAAGGTGGATTTTCGTTCCAAGCGCAAAATTAGCCAGGGGGTAGCTCTGGAGCTTACGAAGGCTGGTCATATTCTTGGTGCGGCATCTGTTCGCATTACGGGTGAGCGCCATGGGAAGATTCGCAGCGTTGTTTTCTCTGGAGATATCGGACGCCCCAATACCCCGATATTACAGGATCCTGAACCATTTGACTATGGTGAAGTCGTGTGCATGGAGTCCACATATGGTAACCGTGTGCATAAGAAAGCATCCTCCATTTCAGATACATTGGTGCGGGTAATTCAGGCGGCGGTGAAAGCGGGGGGCAATGTTGTGATTCCTAGTTTTGCCATTGAACGCACGCAAGAATTGCTGTACCGGCTTGGACACCTGTTGCGTGAAGGTGTAATTCCTGCTGTTCCTGTTTTTGTAGATAGTCCGATGGCCGTGAAGGTCACGGAAGTTTTTCGGCGGCATCCCGAGTTATTTGATGAAGAAACACAGGCACGCATTGCATCTGGCAATCATCCGTGTGATTTTGAGGGATTGCATCTTACCAATACGGTTGAGGAATCGAAATCACTCAATACGCGCAAAGGGACCTCGATCATCATTGCCGGTTCGGGCATGTGTACAGGTGGGCGTATCAAGCATCATTTGCGCAATAATCTTGAACGTCCAGAGAGCACAATATTATTTGTTGGTTACCAGGCGCAAGGGACACTTGGTCGGCAGATTCTGGAAGGCGCGAATCAGGTACGGTTGTTCGGGCAGATGGTGCCTGTCTATGCACGCAT
>SKVN01000129.1 GCA_007129405.1 Kiritimatiellia bacterium | reverse complement strand
TGTGGATCAGAATGGTGCGGTGTTGATATCGCACGAGGTGAAAGCGGGTGACGTATGGCGGGCTTGCCAGACCAAGGATGCAGCCGTGCGTGATTGGGTCAAATTGGCCGTGACGCGTTCGCGTGACAGCCAGACGCCAGCCATTTTCTGGTTGAACGGGAAGCGGGCGCATGATGCCGTTCTGATTGGAAAAGTGAAGACATATCTGGCGGACCATAACACTGAGGGATTGGACCTTCGCATCCTGCCGCCTGCCGAAGCTTGCAAGGTAAGTCTGGAACGTATGGTTGAGGGGCAAGACACGATTTCGGTTACCGGTAATGTACTGCGGGATTATTTGACGGATCTTTTTCCTATTCTTGAAGTTGGTACCAGCGCAAAAATGCTTTCGATTGTGCCCTTAATGCGTGGGGGTGGGTTGTTCGAGACCGGGGCTGGTGGTTCCGCACCGAAGCATGTTCAGCAATTTGTGGACGAAAATTATTTGCGGTGGGATTCGTTGGGAGAGTTTTTAGCATTGGCCGTTTCTTTCGAACATCTAGCCAAGACATTTGATATTCCGCGTGCGGCGCTGCTTGGCAAGACGCTGGATGCAGCCACTGGCAAGCTGTTGCAAAACAACAAGTCGCCTGCACGAAAACTTGGCGGGCTCGACAACCGGGGCAGTCATTTCTATCTAGCGTTGTATTGGGCACAGGCACTTGCTACACAAACCGAAGATTGTGAGATGCAGCAGACCTTCAGCATGTTGGCGCATTCTTTGGCGAATGCTGAGGAGAAAATCGTTGCTGAGTTAACCGCCGTTCAAGGGCGGCCTGTGGATATTGGTGGCTACTATTTTCCGGATGATGTAAAGGCGTCTGCAGCTATGCGACCTAGCCGGACCTTGAATGCGTTGATAAAAGGCTGATTTAGGTTAGCCCCGGCCCCGGGGGTGCCCCAGATGATGCGGGAATGAAACTTTTGCGTGGAGGATGTGTTCGTGCAGAAGAGATTAAGGCGAAAGATTAGGTGGATCCATGCTTCGTCCCGCTTGGCGGGACTACGCAGGACAAGAAGATTAGGGGAGATACAGAGGCAACCTTTATCTTTCGCCTTAATCTTTCGCCCTAATCTGCATTTGAACTGATGAAGTTACAACCTAGTATCTGCACCGCCGCATCCAGTCCGGAGAGAGCGGCTGACTCTACGCGTGGACCGCCAAAGGCATCGCCTGCCAAGGTTAGCTTTTGTTCGGGATTTCTAAAGCACTTGGTTGGGCCTTTCCAGATATGCAACGGGTGGGTGAAGCCCCAACGATGACATCGATATTCTACGACTCTGGATTGCAGGTTGTCCTGCATGACTTGCAGCATTGCCGGTGCGCGAACAGCATCTTCCGCCTCCCAGTATTTTTCCGCATATGCCCGCGTCGCTTGAACGGTGATGCCAACTACCTTGCTGGGACAAATGCCTTTGATGCTGTTGTCAGCAATCCACTCTACGGCATCACTCTTGGGCTTGATCACGCCCGGATGTTGCAAGCCGCTAGGACCATCCAATATCGCCAAAAGAGCAAGTCCCTTTGCGTACGTAATATCTCGAAGTTTCGCGATGACGCCTCCAGCATAATCGAGGCCGGTTGTCTCCAGCAATTGCAAGGCTTGCGGGAGTGGCGCAGTGATCACGAGCTCGCGTGCACAGAAGCTGTCGCCGCTTTCTGCCATGGCGTTCCACTGTTTACCATTCCAAAGTAATTTCTGGATGCGCTGTGAACAATGCACGTTGAGGATGCTAGCTACTTGCTTGGGCGCATCGGACATGCCGGACACCCCGCAGTAGCGAATGTGATCTTCCTCTTGTTGATCTATTTGCGCATTTCGGTACCATTCGCGCACGACACCAAGATCCAGCCATTCTCGTACATATGCACGAAACCGGTTGTCTCGTACGGTAAAGAATTGTGCGCCATGATCTATACGGCCGCCGCTCATACGTCGCGTTGCCATTCGTCCGCCAACTCCGCGTCCTTTGTCCACGATCTGGACGTCAAGACCTGCCTTTTGAAGCTCTGTGGCGCACAGTAGCCCGGAGATGCCAGCACCAATTACAAGTACATCGCTTTGATTCATGCCAGGTAGGGAAGCAGAAGCCAAGGGTGGGGGTCAATGAAATTGAACAAGTGTCGGGTGTCGCGCGTGGGATTTATGATCTTGCGTTTGGATTCTGTGCCTCTATATTCTGAAGTCCGATCTCCCATTCCGTGTGCAGATCGTTAGTGCTTTTGTTCACCTATCATTTGTAGAACTGGTAAAATTATGACAGTGCGTACGAGAATTGCTCCATCGCCAACCGGAGCCCCCCACATAGGAACCGCATATATTGCTTTGTTCAATCGTGCATTTGCCAAACATCACGGTGGTCAATTCATTCTGCGCATTGAAGATACGGATCAGGTGCGCTCTACGAGTGAATCTGAGACGGCGATCTTTGATGCCTTGCGGTGGTTAGGGCTCGATTGGGATGAGGGGCCGGATGTCGGTGGAAATTATGGTCCCTACCGGCAAAGTGAGCGCACGGATATCTATCGGGAGCATGCGGCAAAATTGGTGGCCTCCGAGCATGCGTATCCATGTTTTTGTACGGCAGATCGTCTGGTTGCTGTGCGTCGCGAGCAGGAATTGAACCAGCAGCGGATTGGATATGATGGGCATTGTGCGGGATTGGATCCTGCCGAGGCGGCGCGGCGGGTTGCGGCAGGGGAACCGCATGTTATCCGTTTGCGCACACCCGATACAGGGATTTGCAAGATTGCGGATCAATTTCGAGGGGAAATCGAGATTGAATGGGAGACGGTTGATGATCAGATCCTGATGAAGGGAGATGGGTTTCCGACATATCACTTGGCCAATGTCGTTGATGATCATCTCATGGAAATCACGCATGTGATTCGTGGCGAAGAATGGATCAGCTCGGCCCCGAAACATCTTTTGTTGTATGAGGCGTTTGGCTGGCAAGCCCCTGTATTGGCGCATTTGCCGCTCTTGCGAAATCCGGATAAGTCGAAACTTTCTAAACGCAAGAATCCCACCGGCATCTTGTATTATCGCCAAGCGGGATTTTTGCCCAAGGCGATTCTCAATTATCTCGGATTGATGGCATATCGCCCTGAAGGCGATCTGGAGATCTTTGATTTTGCAACCATGGTTTCGAGTTTTGATTTTAATCGTGTAAGTTTGGGTGGGCCGATTTTTGATGTGCAGAAACTCCGCGCCTTGAATGGGCATTACATACGGGAATTGACGGATACAGACTTGTTGGAGTCCCTCAAGAGCTGGTTATTGCATGATGCGACCTTGCTGGATGTTGTGCGTATGTCGCAGCCCCGACTGGAACAATTAGCCGATTTTGTGCCGATGATCGCCTATTTGTTTGCGGATGGGGTTCCCTTGGATCCCGTCGATATCGATAAAGCAGGCAAGGAGTCTGGCAAGGCTGCCGAATGGATTCAGTTTGTGCAGTGGGAATTCGAACGTTTACAGCGATGGCAGGCCGATGATATACGCGCTTGTTTTGAGCGGGTCGCCGAGCAAGAAGATGTGAAACTCAAAATCTTTCTGGGGGTTTTTTTTCGCGCATTCAGTGGGCGTGCGGTAGCGTTGCCCTTGTTTGATTCGCTTGTTTGGTTGGGACGCGATATGGCCTTGCGGCGGTTGCAGTATGCGCAAGAGGCATTGCGTGAGGCCGGCGTTGGACTGAGTGGCAAAGCGTTAAAACGATTGGAAAAATCTTACCGTGAGCGGTATGTAGAAGAGGGCGGACAAGATGGCTGAACATGACGAACCCGTATCGCACTTTATTGCGGATATGATTGAGAAAGATTTGGCGGATGGACGTCATCAGCAAATCATGACGCGTTTCCCGCCCGAACCTAATGGCTACTTGCATATTGGACATGCTAAATCGATTTGTCTGAATTTTGGTTTGGCAGAGCAATTCAGTGGAATTTGCAACCTGCGTTTTGACGATACGAATCCGACTGCTGAAGAGGTTGAATATGTTGACTCGATCAAGGCAGATGTTCGCTGGCTTGGGTTTGACTGGGAGGATCGACTTTATTTTGCTTCTGATTATTTCGAGCAGATGTATCAGTATGCCGAGGAACTGATTTCGGCTGGCAAGGCGTATGTTTGTACGTTGTCGCCCGAGGAATTCAAAGAATACCGCGGAGTGCCCACGCGTCCCGGTAAACCGAGCCCATGGCGTGACCGTCCGGTCGAGGAAAATCTGGATTTGTTCCGGCGAATGCGGGCTGGTGAATTTGCGGATGGTGCGTATGTGCTGCGTGCCAAGATCGATATGATCTCTCCAAACTTACACATGCGGGATCCGGCAATTTATCGAATCAAACACGCACATCACCATCGCACGGGAGACGCGTGGTGTGTTTATCCCATGTATGACTTCGCGCACGGTTTGGAAGATGCAATTGAAGGCGTGACGCATTCAATCTGCACGCTTGAATTCGAGGTGCACCGCCCCTTGTACGATTGGTTGTTGGATCAATTGTCGGTTCCGTGTCATCCACAACAGATTGAGTTTGCGCGTCTGAATCTTTCGTATACCGTTATGAGCAAACGCAAGTTGCTGGAACTGGTGCGGGACAAGGTCGTATGGGGATGGGATGATCCGCGGATGCCCACAGTATGTGGACTGCGACGTAGGGGATACACGCCGGCGTCCATACGAGCTTTTTGCCGCAAAATCGGCGTTACCAAGATGGGCAGTTTAACGGATATTGCTTTATTGGAGCATTGCATTCGCGATGAACTAAATGCATCGGCCGCGCGTGCCATGGTGGTTCTGGATCCTGTGAAGCTAATCATTGAAAACTATCCGGAAAATCAGATCGAGTATTTGGATGGGGTGAACAATCCAGAGGATGCCGAAGCCGGGACGCGCCCGGTTGCTTTTTCGCGTGAACTGTATATCGAGCGCGAAGATTTCATGGAAGATGCGCCGAAGAAGTTCTTTCGGCTCAAGCCGGGGCAGGAAGTACGCTTGCGTTATGGGTATCTGGTTACGTGCACGGGCTGCGAGAAAGATCCGGAGACCGGCGAGGTCAGTGCGGTAACTTGCATATACGATCCGGAGACTCGGGGTGGCAATGCGCCGGATGGCCGCCGCGTGAAGGGTACCATACACTGGGTAAGCAAGCAGGCGTGCGCCGATTTGCCTGTGCGGTTATTTGATCGTTTGTTTAACGTTGAATTGCCGGATGATGTTCCTGCGGGCGGACATTTCCGTGATCATCTGAATCCGGATTCCTGTAAGGAAATCGTGGCTAAGGGTGAGGTCATGCTGCTCGAAGCGCAACCGGGCGCGCGTTATCAATTCGAGCGCAACGGATATTTTATTGCGGATGCAAAGGATTCACAGCTTGGTAAGCCTGTTTTCAATAGGATTGTTGCCCTGAAAGATTCCTGGGGCAAAAAGCATAAGTGATCGTGTAGCGGTTTGCCATGCCAGATGGAGAGAGGTGTGCTACGAAGGGCGTTACTATTATCAAAAGCCTATCCTGATCGGCGGGTATCATGTGTTTGATGAAAGCTACAACGAGGGGGGTAGCCGGCTATGAAAATATGTGAAGTCGAAAGCGTGTGTAAAATCTACGGGCGCGGTGCGGCTGAAGTTCGTGCGCTGGATGACGTTTCGCTTGTTTTTGAGCCGGGAGAGTTCACCGTTATATCTGGTCCTTCAGGATCCGGAAAAACTACGCTATTGAATATGGTCGGTTGTCTGGATACACCGACATCGGGTCGCGTGGTGCTTGAAGGAAAAGATGTTTCAACGTTAGGGGAGCGTGCGTTGGCACATGTGCGGGCCAAGCGGATCGGTTTTATCTTTCAGTCCTTTAATCTGGTTCCCGTTCTGAGTGCGCTGGAAAATGTTGAAACCGCATTACATTTGGCACGCTTTTCCGGGAACCGGCGAAAGACGGCGGCAGAGATGCTGGATGCCGTTGGTTTGCGTGATCAGATGAGACGGCGACCGACGCAGCTATCCGGCGGACAGCAGCAGCGGATTGCAGTAGCACGTGCCTTGGTGAAACATCCCGGATTGGTGATTGCAGATGAACCGACGGCGAATCTAGATTCCAAGACGGGTACGCAGATTCTGGATGTGATGCGGCAGATGAATGAATCTTTTGGCGTGACGTTTCTTTTTTCGACGCATGATCCGCGTGTGATGGAACGTGCGCGCAGGATTGTATCGCTACATGATGGTCGCATTGCTGAAGATCGAACGCGCGAAAAGCCGTCCGCAGCAGGCGAGGTTGCTCTTACTTCCGATGCCTCCAATGAAAGTAATGCATAGCTTGGTACGATCATGTTTTTCTTTAAGCTACCGTTCTTGAATTTATTACGCCATTACGGGCGCACCAGTCTTTCGCTGGTTTCGATTATTCTGGGCGTCTTGGTGATTATTCTGGGGCGTGGTACCATCACGGGGTTACGGGAAAGTGTGATTCGCGGAGAAATCGATGGCATGACGGGGCATGTGAGCGTCTTGCCTGCGGATTATCCGACTTCCGGGCTCTTACACCCATTGGATGGATTGTACAGCCTTCCGCCTGCGGCAGAACAGTGGTTACATGCGAATGCGGTTGCTTGGACGCGTCGATTGTTTTTTGCTCCGCGTCTTGTCTCTGGCATTGATGCTATCCGTGTGCGGGCGATTGCTTTTGACCCGGCTACGGATGCGGATGTATTTCCGCGTCGTGATTGGCGGGTGGAGGGTCGTATCCCGGAAACGGCTGGCGATGGCGTATTGCTTTCGCGCGGGATTGCGCGAACGCTTTCCGTGCAACCCGGAGATATGGTTGTGTTGGAAACACGTACCGTGGCGGGTGCGATGAATGCGCTACAAATGCCTGTGGCGGGGATTGTCTCGACAGGTAATCCTGCCATCGACAGTATTATTCTGTTTCTACCGTTGTCTGCGGGCGAGGATCTGTTGCGCACCGATGGTGCTATTTCGCATGTGTCCTTGCTGCTGGGACGAAGGACGGATGCGGATGCCGCCGCGCAGCAACTGCAGGAACTCCTAGGGGAGGCGGTGCAAACGACCACATGGGAGAAGGAAGCGGCACCCGGTCTGGAGGCGCAGGATCTACGGCAGCGTTTTCTGGATATACTCGTTGTTGCGCTTCTGGTGATGGCGGCGGCGGGTATTGCCAATACGGTTTTGATGGCTGCCTACGAGCGCATTCGTGAAGTCGGTACGTTGCGGGCCATGGGGCTCACGCGACGGGGGGTTGCAGGCCTTTTTATGGCAGAAGGTTTTGTTATGGGACTGATCGGCTCCCTAATCGGAGCCATGTTGGGGGCATGGCTTACGTTCAAGTATTCGATTGAGGGAATTGATATGACAGCACTCGTCGAAGAGATGGGCAGCGGTGAGATGTTTCAGGATATTCCGTTTTCTTCCATGTTATACTTCGGATTTTCCGGTCGCACGATTCTCCTTGCGATTGCAGTAGGTATGATTGTGGCAACGATATCGTCACTTTATCCTGCTATGATTGCCGCACGAAAAGAGCCCGCCGATGCGGTCAGGAGTTGATATATGAGAGTCTGGATCCAGCTTTGTTTGCGAAACCTAATGCGGAATACGCGGCGTACAGTCTTGACGGCTTGCATTGTGGTTGTCGGAACCTTGTTTATAACCCTGGCCGATGGATGGATGACGGGTGTTTTTGGTGGCATTATGGATCGTTTTACGGCTGCCTCGGGTCATATCCGCTTGGTTACGGAAGAATTTCATGCGCGTAGATCTTTGCATCCGTTGTATGAGAACATACCAGATGCGGATGCGTTGGTTGCCGTTTTGGGAGCGATTTCTGGTGTGGTTTCTGTTGAGCCGCGTATTCGTTCGGGCGTGATTATCACGGTCGGGGAAGATATCGGCGATGATTTTGTGATGCTGCATGGGGCGACTGACAGATGGTACCGCGAACAACTGGATGTGGAGGCGTTGCTGTATGACGGTAATTGGCTTGCGCGTGACCAAGGGGACGTTGTCTTGGGGCGTAGGATTGCCCGGCAAGTTGGCGCAGGTGTGGGGGATGATGTTCTGCTGCTGGGGCAGACGCAGGATGGTGCGATGTCGCCGTTGCGTGTGACCGTCACGGGGATCATTGGTGGGGATGCGATGATGGAGATGCAAGCCTATGTTTCGTTGGAGGACATGCGCTGGCTGACGGATATGGAAGATGCCGCCTTGGAGATACTTGTATATGCTCGGTCGCGCCGCAGACAGGATGTTGCATTCGTCTATACACAAATACGCGATAGACAAGCACAGGAACTGGAGGGGTTGGCTATTATTCCTTGGTATGAGGACGAGACGTTTGCGGGCATGATGTCCATCATGGAGGGCATGCGGGGGTTTATTGCCGCCTTGATGATTCTGGTTACGGCTTTGGCTATCTTTAATACGATGACGGTGTCGGTTATGGAACGCACAGGAGAGATTGGCGTGATGCGTGCAATGGGCATGACACGATTCGGTGTTATGTGCATGACACTGTTTGAGGCAGCGATTATCGGTGTATTGGGCGGTTTTGTTGGAACGGGTTTGGGCTCGATCGGGGCGGCTTATCTGCAAATCCATGGTGTAACCCTGTCTGCTGATCTCGTCGATAAGATGGGCGCGGGTATGCCAGTTCAAACCACGTTGTATGGAGAATTGAATCTGCGCATTGTCTTGAACGCTTTCTTCCTCGGTGTGGTCATGGCTATTGTTGGGGTGTTAATTCCGGCTTATCGGGCAGGGCTGGTGGCTCCCGTGATTGCGATGCGGAACAGGCGTTAGGAGGCGGGGTTATGAGAAGATGGTTCGTGTGGATTATTGCTGTTGTGCTCTTTGCAGTGGCGACTGTGGCTAGTACGGAAGGTGAGTTGCCTGCGGCTGAGGATGTGTTGCGCGAGATTGATCGGAATTTGCAGTTTGACACGCGCAAGTCTACAACGGTTATGCAGGTGGTGGATGGACGCCGGACGCGGGAGTACCGGATGGTAGTATATGCTCGTGGATTGGAGGAGGCCGCCGTTGAATATCTTGCGCCTGCACGTGATCGTGGAACACGCATGCTAAAGCAGGAAGACAATCTATGGCTTTATATGCCGCGTGCTGAACGTGTGCAACGGATATCTGGGCATATGTTACGACAGGGAATGATGGGGTCTGACGTCTCCTATGAGGATATGATGGAGGGGGTCAATTTCCTGGACCAGTATGAGGCCAAAGTCACGGGCAGTGAGCTTGTTGATGATCGACCCGTATGGCGCCTGGAGGCCACGGCCAAGGATGAAACGGTCACATATCCTGCACGTGTTCTCTGGGTGGACAAGGAAGCATTTATACCCATTCGACAGGAACTATTCGCACTTTCCGGCATGTTGCTAAAAACCTGGACCATGACGGAGATCAAGGAAATCGATGGACGTAATATACCGACGAGGATGGAAATATCGGATCAATTGCGCGCGGGTTCCAAAACCGTTCTTATGATGCGCGATATTTCTTTCGGTATTGATATCGAGGATGAAATCTTTTCGTTGCGCTGGCTGGAACGGCGCTAATTTACAACCTTTTTCTCCATCTGATTGCGCAATGCCATCAGCACGGATTGTCTGCTACGAATGTTTAGTACCGGAAGGAAGAGGTGCTCGCTACTCGGTGCTAGATTTTCGTGTTTCATGATATGCGTGCCCTTCAACGCATTGTGGAAAAGTTGTTGTTGTTTTGACGTAAAAAAGGTTGAAACTAGATCGTACTGCATAGGTTCGCCTTGCTGGGAAGATGAATTAGTCATTGCTGATGAGGTTATCGATTACAAGCTGAAGAAAGGGAAATGAAATGAGAAAAAGTCTTTTCTTTATGTGTCTTGGTTTGTTGTTTATGGGCGGAGCGTCTTTTTCTTTTGCTCGGGACTGCATATATTGTGTGCCTGACATTGTGTCTAGCGGTTGTGATAATTGTAGTTTCTGTTTAAGCCAAGGGGAAAGCCGTTGGATGACGAATATATCAGTTACGGAAGAAAGCGTCACTGATGGAGCGCAACCCGCATCAAGCTCGCGTATCGCTGTCAATCAGGTTATCCGGCAATCGGTCGTTGTTCAAGCCCGGCCACGTTTAGAGCAACGTCGCCCGCCTGCTCCAGCACCTGCACCGGATCAGCCTGCTCCGCAACAATCATTTTATGAGAGTATGCCCGGTATTGGTCGTTTGGGTTCCGGATCAGCGGATGTGTTTTACAATAAATGGGAAATTGGAAATTCTGACGGGCATACCTTCGGTATCAACCCTTCTGCTACATGGGGCGAAACGTATGACTTGACTCTGACCCTTCCGCTGCATGTCATCAGTCCAAAAGAGGGTGATACTGTTTTCGGGACCGGTCTTGACGGTGCATTCAAATATCCGTTTACTGGGAAGATGGAGAATTTTATTGTAGGTGCACATCTTTATGGAATGGGATTTTTTGGTGGTGATGACACCGTAGCATCTTTTGGTGGTGGTCCTTTCGTGGGATACAGTTATCGTTTTCATCCCGACTGGATCGTGTCTGGGGGTCTACTACTGGAAATAACGAAACCGAACAAGGGAGACGCAACCATAGAGATTATTCCTGCAGCTAACGTGGGGTATAACCTGTCGGAGAGTATTGCGCTGAACGGTTACCTGATTCACTGTAAGAATCTTGACAGCGACACCAGTGATGATGCCTACACCGACATTGGGGCAGATGTGGCCTGGATCCGTGGAGCGTGGTCCCTATCCGGTGGCATCAAGACTTCTGTTGGCATGAAGAACGTAAAATCCTCGGAAGTATACATAGGTTCTAATTGGGTGTTCTGATCGGATATATCTATTCGTAATAACTTCTCTGTAGATGCGATTTGGTGTTGACGACGGTTGCTTTCCCGTGTCAAAGCGCTCGACACGGAAATGGAAACATTGGCTGCTAAGGCCAAGAATTGAGCGCGTTTACCTAACTAGGAAAGGTTGATGCGATGAAGAAGAGTATTATATTTGCGTTTACGATTGTCTTATTGACAATGCAGACGGCTCTGGCGTTGGGCAATTACGGGTACTATGATGGTAAGCGCTATGAACGTGTGCATTGCATTTTGACTGGTCCGGCTGATTGCGTTGCCGGGGGTGGGCGACACTTTGTGGGGAATGACATTTATTTCGGAAATCGAATGCATTGGCGATATGTCGGTGATGCGGGAAGTGAAGTTGCCAGTGATGCAGGTCATGCTGCCTCGAGTTCCAGCATCGCGGTTAATAAGATCATCCGCCAGACGGTTTTTGTGCAGGCGCGACCGCGAACCGAGCAGCGTAGACCGGCACCGATTGCTCCTGCCGTGGATCAGCCGACACCAAGTCAGCCGTTTTATGAAAGCATTCCGAATGTCGGGCGATTGCACTCTGGTTCGGCTGATATCTTCTTGAATGTGTGGGAAATTGAGGGCTATCTCAGTGAAGTAAAAGGTCAGAGCTTCGGTATCAACCCTTCTGCGACGTGGGGCGAAACGTATGACTTGACTCTGACCTTGCCACTGCATGTCATCAGTCCAAAGGGCGGTGATACTGTTTTCGGGACTGGTCTTGACGGGGCATTCAAATATCCGTTTACAGGGACAATGGAGAATTTTATTGTAGGTGCGCATCTTTATGGAATGGGATTTTTTGGCGGTGACGATACGGCCGTGACTTTTGGTGGCGGTCCTTTCGTGGGATACAGCTATCGTTTTCACCCCGATTGGATCGTGTCTGGAGGGTTACTGCTCGAGATCACCAAACCCAATGAGGGTGATGTCCTCATCGAAGTAGTGCCTGCGGTCAACATGGGCTACAACTTGTCCGAAGCCGTTGCCCTGAACGGTTACTTGATCAACTACAAGAACTTTGACTCCGATAGCGTCGATGATCTTTACTCAGACATTGGTTTGGATGTAGCATGGGTCCGCGGGGCATGGTCCTTCTCCAGCGGCCTCAAGACCGCTGTAGGGGCAAAAAATGTTAAATCTACGGAAGTCTATATTGGTTCTAATTGGGTGTTCTGATACATGATATATAACTAAACACTTTCAGCAGGCCGTAGGTTGTTTGGGAGCGCCTTTCTTCGGTCTGTTGAAGTGTTGGCCGGATGACGTGCGATTGGAGAGACGCTATTATTTTTTTTCAAAGCCATAATGGATTAAGGACATTGTTGCGGGGGAACAGGGCTGTTTCTCGGGTGTTTTCCGGCTATGTGGCGATGGTCATGGTGTTTTTGTCGGGAGGATGTATCGCGCCTTCTTCGGTGGAGGTAAGAGATCAGGCACGTTTGGTTACCTTTGGTGTGAATCCGCAAGACTACGATCTCGTGGCCAATGCGATGGCGGATTCGCTGCTTCTGGCGGATATACCAAACATTCCTCGCGTGGTTGTCATGGGGCCTGTGGATTCCGCCCAATGCCAGTATCGTTTCGATGCCCGCCTGCTGGCGGACAAGATTCAAACGCGCCTGGTGCAGTCGCAACGTTTTCGTGTTTTATTTGCCGCAGATGCCATGGCGGGTCGGTCCGCTGCCCATTCGCGGTATGATTTGATGCGATTGCAATGGGAAAGGGAAAGTGCCGTGCGTCCGGAGGATTTACGCACGCTGGGGGGGCTGGCAGACATCGACCTTCTTCTTTTCGGCCGTGTAAGCAGCCAAACCACGACAGTCGGGAATCGCACGGAAGTAACCTATACCTATACATGGCAGTTGGGTGAATGTGAGTCAGGGTTGGTTTTATGGGCTGATCAGGAGCAGTTTACCAAAGCGGGGCCGCGTATTGATGGTCGGTTTGACCCCGCTCTGGCGCGCATTCCCGTGCTGGTGGCCCCGACGGCCTTTCATGCGCATAGTGAACGCGATTATCCGGAGTTGGTCCGTCAATGGCGAGAACAGGGCTATGGGCACGCTATCTGGCATACTCTTGAAGATATGCTTTATGATACCGACGTTTTGGAAGTGGTTACGGTACCGCCGATTGATCTTCCTGTGCTCGAATCGTTGCTGATGGGTCAGACGGGAGGCGTGTTAACGGATGCGCAACGCCGGATCTCGCATCGTATACCATCCAATATTCTGGTTCCGAACATGAATTTCTTTGAGAGTAAGACGGAAACCCTTCGGTTCGGAACGGTGCATCGAACTACGCAGTATCATGTGGAAATCTTTTTGAGCTTGTACGAGCTGGACGGCGCGCATGTCAATGTGCCTGTGATTGCCAAAGGTGAAGCACGTGCGGATGACTTGTTAACGGCGACATCGGAAGCGGCCCGTATTGCGTCGGATCGTTTGGTTCATCGTATGTTACGACGGAGGGAGCGCACATTATGAAGTTTATGATATATACAATGCCCGTGCTGACAATCGGCATGCTGATGGTGGTTACGGGTTGCGGTGGGGTGACGCGGACGCAGGTGGATACGTCACGTCAAGGATCGCGGAATTTTGAGCCGACGGGGCCTTATGTGCAAATGACGGGGGTGACGCATGAGGTGGACGTCGAGGACCCTGCGTTTATGGATGCGGTAGAACGTTATATGGTTGATCAAGCGATCGGTGCACTGGAGCGGCATCGTAACTACCGTATGTTACTGGATCCGGAGGTGGCGTTGCGGTGGAGCGACCTAGATGCGAATGTGTCTGCTGAGGAAATGGAGCATGCCAAACCAGAGGGGTTTGTTTCTGTTCATATCGTGAATCTGGAGGAGCGATTAGGAGGAACGGTTCGGGTTGGTCTCGTGTCTCGACAGCGGAGATTTGCACGGGCTACCGTGCGCGTGCGCTTGAAACGCGCCGGGCATCCGGACGTTGTAGTGGAAGGGCGTGGTCGGTCGGAAGTGGGGGCATGGGGCGTGGTTGTTACTGTGGATCGAGATCATATGCGGCAGGGTGAGGGCATCTGGGCCGTGGATGAGAGTATGGTGGGACTTGCATGCCGTGCGGCGCTAGAAGATGCGGTAGGTAAATTGCCACTTACATGGTAATTCTGGTTAGCGGCTTTTGGTGATGGATGCTTCGTCGCCCCATTCCAAAAGGCCATTAACGGTATTGCCTAAGCGCCAACTGTAATTAAAGGTAACTTCCCGGCGTCGGCCTAATTGTGACGTTACGGAACTAACCCGGCCAAAAATCATGTAATCAATATCTACCAGACCTCCAAAGACGCGAAGGTCTTCTGGATCAATCGTTCGATCTCTCTCGTATTGCAATTGCATAATGCGCATGCGTTCTGCTGCGGGGGATTCCCCGTCCATCACATCTACTGCGAAACTGAAACGAAAGCGTCCACTGCGCATGGCCAGTACCTGTAGTTTTTCCTGAAAGGTGCGCGCATCAAAGTTGTAGGGGCCATCAAACGACTCGGCCACAGGGGCTAGGGCGATGACCGCATGTTCTTTCAGACCTTCATGCAGCATCAGGGAGTTAAATAATTCCGCAGCAATACGGTCGTAGTCGCGCGCGTCAATGTTGAGCGTAACGGCTTGCGGACCGGATCCGGACATTACGGTCGGTTGGCGAACGCAAGCAATCGGTAAAACGGATGCTCCAAGAAGGGCGCAGGAGAGCCATAAGCGGTATTTATGCATGATGTGTTCCTCTCATTTGTTTGTTTACCAAGTGTCCGGGTACCGAATCATTAATTCAAAATCGGTCACTCTCGCATGGGGCGCGACAGCTTGTATGTTATAGGTGTCTCGTGAAGCGATGTACGCAGTACGCCAGTGCGATGCAATTGATTTGACTTCATACTGGTTCGCATCGAACCAACGGAACCGGTATTCAAATTCAAGAGCATGTTTCGATATGTTCCCGACCTGGATTTGTATGCGTTTCAGGTCATTGATTTCGCGGTCATATTTTATATCCAGAACCATAAGATATTTGGCGACCAATGGCGAATTTTCACGAATGTTATCCGAAGGGTGACTCCGGACGACAGTGCCGGACGTGGGGGCGGAGGCGCAACCGGTCAGTTGAAGCGTCATAATGCCAAATCCAATCAGGATACAATACCCGACGAGTATTTTCATTTTCATACTTGTTTCCTTGTGTTTATTCATGGATGGCCGCATCGGCGGCTATTGTTCTTCAGTAATTTTGGGGCGACAGATATCTCGGACATTCATTGAATCGGAGTCTCCGATTGCTTCGGCGATGCTCATACGGGGCAACACCTGAGTTACGCGAATTTCTCCTGTGATTTGTTCAGCATGCCCGAGAGGGGCCTGGGTGTCGGGGTCCAGAATGGGTTCTCCTTGTTTATAGACTACGAAAAGGTCACCCTCTTGAACGGCCCCTTGTCCGCGGTTAAGCGTAATTTGGCGTCCGTCAATTGCGACAATCCGCAGGGGATGCACGGCATCGACAATTTCCCGACTAGCCTCCCTGGCCGCTTGCTCGTATAGGCGATTGATGAATTGCAGCCCTTTCGCGCCATGGTCAGTGGTGTCGTTGTCCAATCGCTCTTGCAGGTCGACCTGACGTTGCCAAGTGGACACGATCCGTGAAGATTGTACATCCACGACGCGCACATGAATGCCGAAATTCCCTCTTAATGTGGTACGCATCCTGTTTACAATGGGGATTTCGCGCCTTTCTACCGTGGTGGAAAGGGATTGAATTTCCGGTATAACGACAAAGTCTGCTTGTAGCTCTTCGCCCATCTTTACAGCTTGATTCTGATTTACAGCGTTGGCGCGGTCCAAATCCAGTTTTTGCATGGCGGTGTGGACGGCATTTTGTTCAAGCATGTCGAATGCATGCAAATGAAAGAGAGCATCGGTAAGGTGCCGAGTAAAGCCCAGATTATCCGCGATCGTTGCTGCTGGGATATCGAACATGGTTTCCGCTTCTTGTATAAACCGCGCGCGCGCCACAGAATCGAATGAAGCGGGGGCCACCACAACGCGTGCTTTTGGCTGTAGGCCGTCGGTTTGGCGGGCTTCCGTGAGAGTCGGTGTGGTCGCACGACGAGTCGGTACATCAACTGCCGTTTTCGGATCTCTCGTTGTGGCGGGTTCGGTGGGATCTGCGGTTGGTGGGGCATCGGTTTGTTCCAAGCGTGACAGCGTCCAAGTCTTATGCAGGTTCGCCCCGTCCTCGACCGTTATTGACTCTATTTGTTTTTCGTGATCATGCAATGCTACTGTTACCGTGTGGGTGCCTACCGGAATTTGCGAAAAAGTGGCTGGACTGATGCCGGATTCGGAGCCTAGCTGCACCGAGGCCCCGCTCGGCGTGGTTTCAATTGTTACGGTACCGTGCAAGGGAACGAGTGCCCCAAAATTCAGATCCCGTGATTGATTGGTCGCGAACTGAATGGTTCGTTCCTGCGATCGAAATCCTTCGTGTATGATCCGCACGTCATATTCACCGCTTTCCAAACTGCTGATATTGGCGGGAGTCTGCCCTACGGACCGCCCATTGAGGAATACCTCGGCACCTTCCGGATTGCTGGTTATGCGGAGCTGTCCTGTTCCGAGCATCGTTGCATGGTGTTCTTCGGTGCGGTTTTCCCGGACCGTGAGACTCTGGCGATATGGGCGGTAGCCATCGGCGCGCAATTCAACAATCACCGGGTCTTCTGACAACTGATCGATGATCATGGGGGTTGTTCCTAGACGACGTCCATCCACCCACACTTCCGCAGTGGTTGGTGAACTGGTCAGGCTGATTCTTCCGCGTGATCGAATGCGGTCCAGCAATGCCTGCGCATCAGGTTGTTTTTCGTGCAGCGTGATACTGCGTTCAAGAAGACGAGCGGCTTCAGACCAATTTCGCATCTCCACCGCTGCGATGGCTTGTTGATGAAGTTGTGTGGCATTGTTCTTTTTCGTGTTGTTTAGCAGGGCGGTGAGAGCAAGCATAATGACGAGCGCGGCTGCAGCGGCGACGATTCCGTATCGTACTCTCCGTTTGGCCATGATGGATTCCAAGCCTCCCTGTGCTTCTTCCAAAGCAACAATGAACTCGGAGCAACTTTTGAATCGATCCTTGCGCTTTTTGGAAAGAGCTTTCCGGAAAACGGCCCAAGTTTGACTTGTCATGCCTTCGGGCTTGGGTGGTTGTTCTTTGCGTACAGCCTGCCCTAGAATCTGTAAGTCCGGGTTGGTGAATGGCGGTTTTCCGTCATACAATTCGTATAGCAGAACAGCTAAAGCGTACTGATCGGTTTTTGCATCTTGAAACTCACCCATCCATTGTTCCGGTGCCATGTAGGGACCCGTTCCGCTGGTTTCGTATTTTGCGTTGGTTACACGGGACATGGATTCGTGATACTGGCTGGCAATGCCATAGTCCAATACCTTCACTTTGCCTGAGTCGGTGATCATAATATTACTGGGCTTGATATCGCGATGTATGATCATCTCGCTGTGCCCGTAATCTAGTGCAGATGCGATTTGCCGCCCAAGATTGATGCATTCCTCCATGGGGAGGGAGCCACCCATTTTCTTTCTATATTGGCGCAGGTTAATACCGTCTGCCAGTTCCATGACGAGAAAATACTGCCCGTTGGCCGGGTCACGTTCGATGGTTTTTGCATCAGTGATATGCGGGTGATGGAGGCGTTCTACCAAGCGAAAGTTATCTCGGATTTCTTCAATTTCCTCCGCATTCCAGGATATTTCAGGGGGAATGGTTTTTACAGCCACACGCACATCGCCTACCAAGTCCGTACATCGGTAGACGACTCCCATGCCGCCTTTGCCCAGTTCGCCGTCTACGCGGTACCGCCCGAGTATCACGTCGTCTTCCTTGTACCCTTGACTTGTTGAGAGCCCCGTTGAGGTTGCGGGTGCCGATGCTGTATTCGGAGAGGAAGACTCGGGGGAAGCATGGGATTCCGTGTTCGAGGAAGAGGAACCGGCGACGCTATTTTCCTTGGGAGGCGGAGCCGGAGTGGGGGGGCTGCTGGGTGCTATCGTAGGAATCGTTCGCTCAAAGTCGCTGTCGGATTGTGATGCATTCTTGTCGTTTGTGCCCTTGTCGATCATAAATGGCCTCCTACCCGTATTTGACCAAGCGTCACCTTCAGCCTCATCGAACATTTAGAAAGCATAACCATGGATTCGTCAAGTTTTAAAGGCTGTCGATATGCTTCTGTGACTTTACTTTATGCTTTCAATATTTTGACGGTGTCGGTTGTTGGTTTGTCTTCTGCGATATCGGGGTGACCGACGCGGATGAGTAGTGCAGTTACGTTGTCTTTGCCACCATTTTTGTTTGCTTCATCCACCAGTAGACCGGATAGATTCTTGAGCGCAATCTCGCAATGTTTTCGCATGAATCGTTTAAGCTTTCTGGGGGCAATCATGTTATACAATCCGTCAGAACAAAGCAGGAAAAGGTCACCCGGCGCAATGGTGCATGCATTTTGTTCCAATTCGACGGTTTCTCGAATCCCAATGGCGCGTGTGATGATGTTGCGTAAATACGGGATCATTTTCCGTCGGGGGATTCGTCTGTCCGCTTCTAGCGAGTGATCGGTCATCAGTTGCGTCCATTTGCGTCCGCGCAAACGGTAGGCGCGACTATCGCCTGCATGCAGCAGCGTGGCTCGATCGGGTCGCTCTGCATGAAAAAGCATTAGGATCAGAGTGGTGCCCATACCCGACAGGTTTTGTTCGTGTGCCATGTTGTAGATGTGCGCATTGGCTTTTTGGACAATTTCCTGGATTTGTTTGATTCCTTTTTCGGGTATATCGTTTTGTGAACGATAGGATGTCAGAGCTTGAATTACGCACCGACTTGCTACTTCCCCGCAGGCTCCACCGCCCATGCCATCTGCCACGGCGAACAAGCCTTGCTCCGTGGCGACCAGTGCGGCGTCTTCATTTGTTTTGCGGATCCGTCCCGGATCGGTAGTAAAGGCCGCATCAAGATGTTGAAAAGCTTTTTTCATGGCCGTCCTAGGGAAACAGGGAGGGATCCAGTGGCAATCCTTCTATGCGGGCTTGATCCAGAAAAGAGGGACGTCCTATAGCTTCATGTTTGCCGACAATCCTGCCTTCTGCATCCACATGGTCCATGGTGTAGCGATACAGTGGATGCGTTACATATTGTCCATCGGTCAGTGGCATGACTTCTGCAATTTCTGTGATTTTTCGACTTCCATCCGATAAACGCGCTGTATGTACTACCATATCAATGGCTGAGGCGACCTGTGATCGCAAAGCGCTCAAGGGGATTTCGATGCCGCTCAGTAGTGCGCAAGTTTCCAGACGCGACAGGCAATCGAGTGGGCTATTGGCATGAATGGTTGACATGCTGCCTGCGTGTCCGGTGTTCAATGCCTGGAGCAGGTCGAGTGCTTCGCCTCCCCGGATTTCGCCGATAACCAATCGGTCGGGGCGAAGACGCAATGAGGAGTGCACCAGATCGCGGATCGTGACTTCTCCCTTTCCTTTGGCGTCGGGTTTTCGTGTTTCAAAGCTTACGACATGATCCTGCATTAATTGCAGCTCGCTGGCGTCCTCGATTACAAGAATCCGGTCCGTGGGACCAATGCAACTGCTCAAAACATTCAGGACAGATGTTTTTCCCGAAGACGTTGCACCAGAAACCATGATGTTTTTGTGCAGTTTCACGGCGACATCGATGAGGGTAACCCCCGTCTGGTCGAGACTTTCAAAATGAACCAACTGTTCGAGCGTCAATGCTTCTTTGCGGAATTTACGGATGGCTACGACCGTGCCTTTGACGGATAAGGGAGGAATGACAGCGTGTACCCGCGACCCGTCAGGCAGACGAGCGTCTAAGCGAGGCTGTTCATCATTTAATAGACGATTTACGCTTTTGGCTACATTTGTGGCCGCCGCACGCAGTGCAGGTTCACTGACAAAGCGCGCTTCGGTTTTAGCCAGGCGCCCTTTCCGCTCCACGTAGATTTGGTCGGGGCCATTGATTAGAATTTCAGAAACATTATCATCTTCCAAAAAAACGCGAATAGGTTCGAAGAACAAAACTAAAAAGGAATTGGAGCTATCTTGCGCCACGGCTGTCTCCTGTTTTGCATACGTGCTATGTGAGACTGCTTGGAATTGTGATGTTTGTCAAATTTAAAAAAATGTGAAAAATCTTCTTGCGAGGATTATTCGTCTTGCTTTTTTTACAATATTATCGTCGGATACAGCCATGAGAGTGCGATTGGCAATTTCCAGACAAGGTTGGTGCAGTCGGTTGCGAAGAGACCGGCGGGGTGACGTTTTGCTGGAGTACGTATTGGTCAATACCATCATTATCTTGTTCTTCATCGGCGTGACTTCAGGTATCATCAATCCAACGGGGACGGCTTTGACGATGGACGATACACTGACAGGGGAAGACTACGGTTTATTGGGTAATGGCATGGTGGAGGCATATCGCCGCATCATGTCCGGTATCGCGCTTCCGATTCCATGATCGAATGTTCATTCATATACATTGTCAATGCGCCATGGGGGCGCTTGTGAAAGGAGAGGTAGAGAATGAGTACGGTAAGGATGCAGGTAATGGTTCAGCGTGCAAAACGTACGGTATTGGGTCGTTTGCTATGTCGTCTGGCTGGTGACAAGACAGGGGCCGTGATGATGGAATATGTGATTCTCGCGGTGTTGATCGCTGCTGCAGCGGTTGTGGCGGTCGCTATGTTCGGTCGCACGATTGTGGGTATGTTCGATACTGCAGGCAAAGGTGCAACGGCGGACCATACGGGAGCGCGCCAAGCCCAAGAGGCGACGCGGGCACAGCAAGACGCTGATGCGCAAGCTGCTCGGGATTACCACGATAGCATGCACCAATAGAAATTGGTCAGGTATCTGGTCGGTGCGATTCCGGCCAGATGCCCGCTGGTTTGATGCGGACCCTGTCGTGTGCGGGCCGATACGACAAGGGAGAGGGTGGACTATGACCGCCTTGCTGGTTGTCTACTGCTTATGGTGTGCTGTTCTATGCGGATACGACCTTAACATTCGCCGTTTACCCAATGTGTTGACGTTGGGTGGGGCGTTTGGATTTCTGTTGGTGCAGTATCTTCTGTATGGTGCGCCCGGATTGGTGGCGGCATTTGCAGCGGCGTCTGTGGCGGGCTTGTTTTTGGTTTTGCCGTGGCTCATGCGGGCGGCTGGCGGTGGCGATGTAAAAATGATGTTTGCTGCCGGTGCGGCGGTCGGCTGGGGCGGACTGCTGGATTTGTTGATTTTAACATCTTTGGCTGGCATGGTTATGGCGATTACACTACTTGCGGCGGGGGCGGTCAGTTCCGTGCGGGTTTCGCATTTTATACAATCGATTTTGAATCCGTGGTATGATCGGAAGGCAGGATCTGCGACGCTTCCTTCGCGTGTTGATGAGCGTGTGCGCATGCCGTTCAGTATGGCAATTGCGATTGGGATGATGACTACGTTATGGGTAGGCGTGATGTGAAAAGTAGGGATCACAGAACGGATCGTTACGGCTCGGTACTTCTGGAATTTGTTTTCGCTTTTCCTTTAATGCTGGCACTCCTTTTCGCCTGCATGCAGATTGCGCATATATGGACGGCGCGGCTGGTTGTTTATTATGCTGCGACGGCAGCGGCGCGGACTATACTCACGGCGCATGAATCTGAATATGAGGATGCCGCCCAACAGGCCGCCGAGCAGGTGCTGTCTTGGACGGTGATCGGGCAGGCATTTGGTGAAATTCCGAAAGAAGTTCCGGGGTGGGGACTCATTCCAGGCTCGGGTTCGATTGATCGAAAGACACGTGTGGAGGTGCAGGCGATTGACGATTGGAATTACCGTGTAGATGTTGAGTTTGATTTTGGTTTGATCATGCCGATTGCCGGACCGATGATCGCGTGGGCTGTCAATCCGTGGGGGCAGGGCACGGAGTGGCTTGAGACCCGCGCCGACCCTACCGGTAACGCGCATCGGTATTTAGATACCGTAGCGTATCCGCATGTTGTTTTACGAGAATCCGCCCTTGTGGCTAAACCTTTCAAGACGATGTACCCAACCGGTGTACCTGCGGGAGGTTGGTGATGGCGTTTCGATTGACTATGCCTAAACCGTGTCCCGGTGGGAGACCCTCGCTGGTGCTTCGGCTGAGTCGTGGATGTCTGCGTTTGTACCGTGATGAAGATGGCGCGGTATTGGCGGTTACGGTTTTGAGCTTTCTGCTTCTTTTTGTCATGAGTTTTGCCGTATATGCCGTAGGGGAAACCGTTCGTCAACGTATTGAACTTCAGAACGCCGCTGATGCCGCGGCCTATTCTGCGGCTGTGGTTCAGGCCGACACGCTTTCTCGGGTAGCCGTGATTAATCGCGCCATGGCATGGACCTATGTACAACTGGGTCGCATGAACATGGACTATATCGTAGATAAATGGCTGGAAGAAGTGTTGCTGCTTTGGGAAATTGATCGCGATTTGGCCTATAGTATCAGTGCGCCCAGTAATTGCAATGAAGGCGATTGGTACGCCGGATTGAGCCGTCATGTGCACAAGGAATCTGTTTTTATCAATAATCGTATCTGGGTCACGGCTGAGGATATTGAAATGGCACGTGAACGTGCTGCTGCCGCAGAGAAGAGTTGGGAAGCATTGCAGGATCCGATTCAAGAGCTTCGGAAGATTATTATGCAGATGAATGAGGCCGAGGAGGATCTGTTCGCGTTGTTGCCGGAACGGATAGAGGAGCAGGTGGAGGCGGTGTTACGTAAAAACATCCGAGATACGCGTAACGACCTGTTGGCTGGCGGTGCCGATATTTCCTGGCAGTTGATTCAATCCTTTCACCCCCTTTCCGCGTATACAGAAGTCATGCCCGATGGTGAGGAAGCGCATTTCCTAAACTTCACGGATGTCTACAGGCATCCCTTTGAGGCCTTTGATCTTGGTACGGATGATTGGTGGATATTGGATTCTCCAGGTGGCGAAGGGTTTCAGCGTCGCTATAAGCAAACGGGGCGGCTTGTGGCGAATTGGGATTGGTATGGGGCTCTTTGGCAAATGGTAGAGGGTGTTTGTGTGTTGATTACGTCCCAGTCCGGGGATAACGAACTGGAGGCAGAAAGCGTGATTGGCGGAGACTATTTTGCCGAGACGGAACATGCCAAACCGCTATGGCTACTGCCGGAATTTTTTGGTGAAGAAGGAGCCATTGTGGTTGGCGTGGCGCGGCGCATGAATAATCCACTGTTTTTTCTGTATCGTGCCAAGGGACAGGAAGGCATTTTCAAAGGTTTGACGCTGAATGAGTATGAACGTTTTATGTGGACGGCGAGTGCTGCGCGGGCAGCCTTTAATCCGCATTGGCCCGGCTATAGCAATGGTGAATATGATCCCACGTTTTGGGACGGTGGCCTGATTGAGCAAAATCTGATGAACACGGATTGGGACGCGGTGATGCTGCCGTTGCATCGGGCGTGGGCAGATGCAATGGCCGGTTCATTTCATGGCGAAACGGCGGGTGAGATTTTGGAAGAAGTGCGTTTTGGTTCATGGCAACCGCTATATGGTGGGGGCGGTGCTGTCGGGGTACAGGTAGCACCGGATGGAATGAGAGGAGGAGAACCTGAATGGAGAGCATTGGAAGGATGGACGCTACACTAATACGAAAGCGGGGAGGCGCAAACCGATGGCCTTTCGTACGGCGGAAGGGGATGCGTCGTCATTGGGGTGACCGCACGGGGGCCGTGCAAATGGAATATGTGATTTTGGCCGTGCTCATAGCGGTTGCATGTGGTATGGCAGTCGTTGTGTTGGGGCGCGCAATTGTCGCTTCCATGATTACGGCATCTGAGGGTACCACGCTGCGTCATACCGATGCACAGGAAAGTTTGCATAAACGTCGGCAAGATATGCAGGAATACTCTGATAGAGCGCGGGATTATCATGATTCCTTTCACGAATAAAGATCGAAAGCGTGATGCACGCGAGGGCGTCATACTGATGGAGCTCGTGATTGCGGTGGCATTGTTTGTGGTGATGATTGGCGGCACGATGTGGTTGGGTGATATTATTCTCGCGAAGTGTAAGCTGGTCAGTGCGGATCGCTATGCTGCCTGGAGCGGCGGGAACCGGCACATGTTGGCCAAAGAGCGCATTGAGCAGGATATACAAGAGTATTTGTTTCCCTTCGAGAATGTGGGGGATCAACGTGTTGAGAGCGTGGAATATGAACGTGGTACTCCCGAAACATGGTCCACGTATTTTGGGGCAAGAGTTGATTTCATGATGTTTATGCCTCTATGGACGGAGGGTTGGCTGCGTGCTGGCGTTGCTTGGGATGGTGCGCCCGCCCTCGCTAATCTAGCGGTTTTTACGGGGCGCGATCCGGATGCTGCAGATGGGCCTTCCCATCATGCCGTTCTCATGCGGACTCCGTTCAGTGAAATTGCCTACAGGACATGGTCGCCGCAAGAGCTGGCTGACTGGAGTCTACCATGGGATTGGGCTGTTTTTCAGGAGGATTGGCCAGAAGTCGGCGATTTGGCAGGGACCTCAGCCGGGGAACTCACCTTTGCCCCTGCGGCTCCGCCCGAACCGCCTGGTTTCGAGCATGAGCGGCATGAACCTTATGTGGAGTGGAGCTATTAATATCTTTTTTTTCAAGTGTTATGGTCTCGTGGAATGCTGTACCCAGTGGGCTGGTCGGTCATTGGCAGTGCTGCTATTGTTCCGTGGGCTGTTTCTTGTGGGAGTGCAAGCGGCGCAGGATGCTGTTCTCCATGCGCGCCCGGATCGTGTTTCTGTTCGCGTAAGCGAGGAAAAACCCCAATATGTCCTGCGGTTGCCCTTGCCGCCCTCTGCCGTAATTACACGGACGGAATCCGGTAAAAATGTATGGCGGCAACTCGGGCATATGCCCGCGCACTTTACCGCTGTTGGACAATCTTTTCAGGCGCGCCTGTATAGAGGTGGTTGGTCGGCTGTGATGCACGTGCCCGTGCGCGATACATCGCCTCGGACTGAGATTTCGATATGGCAGCGTGACAACGTGCGCATCATGCTCATGCTTTGGGAGGAGGATGTAAATCGTACAGGATTTAGTTGGGGCTTGGAATCCGGCGATCCAGGCGGTATTTTTTCGCGTTGAAATGAAATATTGTAAAAAGGTGTAAAATCAATATAGTACGAAAAGGGGGGATGTGCATATGAAGAATTTTATTCCATTGATCTTAGCTGTTGTTCTTGGTTTGGCGGCCGTATTGGCTGTAGGGCGTTTATTGTCGGCTCAACGCCATGCGCAAGAGGATACGATTACGGTTGTTGCTGCTGCGCGCGATATCCAGCAGGGGCAGGAAATCACGCAGGATATTATTCGTCCCAAAGAGATTCCTGTATCGGCGTTGCCTGCACAAGCTATCGCTTGGACGCGTGGTGAAATGATTGTTGGGCAAAAAGCGTTACGTCCGGTGACTGTGAATGATTATGTTCTATTGTCTGATGTGGGGTTTTCACGGAGTTTGGCCAATGTGGTTGGGGAGGGCGAGTGGGCCGTCTCTTTGACGTTGCCTCGTTCTGGTCTCGGACGATTGGTGCAGCCGGGGGATGAAGTAGCGGTCATCGGTAATTTCAAGGTCGAAGTTTTGGAGCGAACAACTGACCTCGCAGCTCCAGAAGTCGTGACGACGAAAGAAGCTACACTGGTTCTGTTTCCTCGTGTACGTGTGCTGGATGTAACCAGCGCACAGGGTGCTGGCGGAGGCGGCAGTGATATCATTTTGGCATTGCCTCCGCAGCAGGCGCAGGTTTTGATTGCCGCGCAGCGGCGTGCAGATATTACCTTGGCATTGCGACGTCCCAACGATGACAGCAGTCTCAATCGGATGGACGCGGGAATGGTGGATGAAGAAACGTTCCGGGAACTTTTGCAAGGGTTAAATTCTGTCGCGGTGCCCCAAGTGCCTGATCGCCGGGGGGCTCCCGTGCAATAGGATCTTAACGCGGATTGGAATAGCCCAAAGGAAAGGGGATAACATATGAAAGCGCAAAACAACAAGGTGTCGGGATTGCTGTGGATGATCATGGTCTGTTGCGTATTGTTCTGCTCTGCGCTTGCAGGGCGAGCCCAACCGGAGTCCCTGACCGTGAGCATTGGGTCTGCAGAAATTGTGGAGGTCCCTTTTATTATTGAGGGTTATACCATTGTCAACCGCGAGGTGATCACGGCGACACAATTGCCTGGCCAACGGCGGCTACAGATTTCCGGTCGGGCTTTGGGATCCACCGATTTGCTGGTCACCGGCGGTGGCCGGGATCAGGTGTTTCAGGTTACGGTCGTGGAAAACATCAATGATGTGTTAATGGCCATGATGCGGGATCTGGACTCCGTACCGGAAGTGGAACTGAGTGTCAACCTCGGTCGGGTCGTCGTCAGGGGGGAAGTCAACAGTATCGCCAATTGGGATATGCTGCAACGCGTCATTCGCATCTATGAAGGAAAGGTTGTTAATTTGGCCACGTTCCGACCCGCTCCGGAAGTCATGAATCAGCTAACCGATTCTTTGAAACAGGCTGGTTTCACGTTACTGGAAGCAGATGAACCGTTGGAGCCGGGTAAGGTGCGCTTACGCTGGTCGGGGAATACGATCTTTATCGCTTCGCAGCTATATGCAGCGCGTGACGAGCGCCGGTTGCAAGATGTTGTTCGTACGCACCCTTGGCTTGTTGTGGTAGATAGCTTGGATCAGGTCAGAGAGGGAGATGCGCGTGTGCGTGCGCTTTTGCAAACGGAAGTGATTCCCACAATGCTTGAAGTCGAAGTGGCTTTTGTCGGGGTAAGCGATGTGGAGTATCAACAGATCGGCGTCAATTTGGTGCGTGCCGGTGTTCTAGCCATCGATACCACTTCGGCCGCTTTTCAAGGTACAATCGGGAGAGATCGATCCAGTGGTTTTGGCGGGGCGTATACAATCAGTAGCGGGTTGCAGGGGGCATTGACGTTTTTCCGGGGAACAGGGCCGGGGCGTTTCGTACAGGAGGGACACATGTCGTTTCGAAACGATTCACCGGATTGGAGCCAATATCAAAGCGGTGGTACGCTTAAGGTTCGTGTAGCTGCAGGGGATACTGTGGGGTTGGAAGATATCGACTATGGCATGATTTTGCGTGCACGAGGAGGATTGAGTGATTCGGATAATGTGTCATTGGAATTGAATTTGGAACTGAGTTATCCGATGCCGGTAGGCACCGATTATGATCTTAAACGTAATACGATTAGTACAACAATAAGTTGTCCGCTTGGACATACGTTGGTACTGGGGGGGATGCGTGGTTTGGTAGAACAGTCTTCAAGTGAAGGGGTTCCTTTTCTGCGCAGCGTGCCGGTATTACAATGGTTGTTTTCGGAGCGAAATCGCGTGCAGGAGGAGAATCAGGTGCTGATCATGATTAGCCCGAATTTAGCTGGCGCACCTCGTGTACGGGAAACCTTGCCTTTGTCTGAAACAAGTCCGCGTGTAGAAGTTGAAGCCCAAAAGCCTGTGCAGCAACGTGAACGGGAACAGCGAAGCCGCCGATACTTCTTCAGGTAGAAAAGATATGTCCTATTTGATTCTGAAATCCGGGGTGAGTGAACCGTTTGTTCTGGACAAACAGGGGCAAACGGTCATCGGTCGTTCACCTGGAAATCAGATTGTTCTAGAGGGGAAAAACGTATCGAGAAAACATGCCGAGGTGATCGCCCAGAACGGTGTGTTCGTACTCAAAGATTGTGGCAGTACATACGGCACGCTTCTGAATGGTATGCGTATCGAGGGGCCGCAAGTTCTATCGGAGGGCGATACGATTCAAGTTGGAGATCATCATCTCTTGTACTCGTTGGACAAAACGTTAGTGCCGACTGATTCGATGCGTCCACCACCTCCGTTGCGCGATAAGAAACATGCCGAAAAACCTGCTGCGGTCGATAAGCGTTTCGCGCCTTATGTTGCGTTTTATACAGTGGATATGATGGCGTTGAAACGGCGTATTCACGAAATGGTTTTGAGTAAACTGAATTTAGCGCAGGTAGCGGCACAGGAAATAGAAGACGAATCCATGCGTGCCAAGCTGGGTGGGGCGTTGGATGCTGCACTGCGTGAGATCCGGCACGAGTTGCCGCGTGGCACCGACATGGAATTGTTTCGTGAGGTTATGGAAGATGAGTTGATTGGCTATGGTCCCATCTCCCCGATGTTGCGCGAAAAAGATGTAGACGAGGTCATGGTGAACGGTGCGGATCGTATTTTTGTTGAGCTGAAAGGGCGGCTTTTTGAAACCGGTGCGAAATTCATGGATGACCGGCATATGATACATATTATTCAACGTATTGTTGAGCCGCTCGGCCGCCATGTAGACGAAGCGAGCCCGATGGTGGATGCGCGGCTACCCGACGGTTCACGTGTGAATGCTATTATCCCTCCGCTGGCGCTGGACGGCCCCTCTATTACGATTCGCAAATTCGCCGAAACGAAATTGACGACAGATGATCTCATTCGGTTCGGCTCCATGACGCCGGAAATCGCCCTGTTCTTGGAGGAAGCGGTGCGTGCACGGCAGAATATGATTGTTTCGGGCGGAACCGGGTCGGGCAAGACGACATTGCTAAATGTGCTTTCGCAATTTATTCCTTTGGGCGAGCGCGTGGTTACCATCGAGGATTCTGCGGAATTGAAGTTAAGCCATCGTAATCTGGTTCGTCTCGAATCGCGCCCCCCCAATATCGAAGGGCGTGGTCGGATATCGATTCGCGATCTCATGGTCAATGCGCTGCGTATGCGGCCAGATCGTATTATCGTCGGGGAATGTCGAGGGGCGGAGGCTTTGGATATGTTGCAGGCAATGAATACCGGACATGACGGATCGCTCACCACGATCCACGCTAATAACCCGCGCGATGCACTTGGTCGTCTAGAAAATCTTGTCATGATGGCTGGTTTTGATTTGCCGTCCAGTGCGATTCGTGAGCAGGTGGCTTCGGCCCTTGATTTGATTGTACAACAAAGCCGCCTCGTGGATGGATCGCGAAAAATTACGCATATTTCCGAGGTTACGGGGCGAGAAGGGGACGTTATTCTGATGCAGGATATATTTGTTTTCAAACAGGAAGATTTTGATGCGGATGGAAGGGTAAAAGGGCGCTATGTTGCGACGGGGAATATTCCATACTTCATAGATACACTCAAACAGAAGGGTGACCTGCGCTTGAATATGGAAGTGTTCGTTCCCAAAAGCTGAGTGTGCGTAGGAAAAGAGAGTATGACAGCACTCGTAATAGATCATGTTTTGGTTTTAGGCTTGGTGTTCGCGGCTGTATTTTGGATCACGTGGGTGGTTTCTCCTTTGATTGCCCAAATCGGTTTCGAACGGGGTCAATCGCAGCACATTCGACGCGAGGGATCCCATCAAGATCCGATCTATCGGTTCACGACACCAGAGCGTCTTTTGAAGGCACGCTGGTCTGCTGCTGTTCTGGCTGGTGGCTTGATGGGGTCCATTCTGTTGGTATTCGGCATCCTGAACGAGTATATTCTTACTGGTGCTTGTCTTCTGACGGGTGCGATTAGCTATCAAGTGCCTCGATGGTGGGTGAACCGGAAGATCCGCAATCGGCAACTCACATTTGAAAGCCGGTTAATGGATCTGACATTGGCGCTCGCCAATGGACTGCGGTCAGGAGGTGCATTACCGCAATGTATCGAAATGATTACGAGGGAAATGACGGGACCCATTCAGGAGGAGTTTACGTTTGTCCTGCAGGAATATCGTTTAGGTGTGGATTTGCCGGAATCCCTGATGCGGCTTAGTCGCCGTATGCCGGGGGAAGATTTATATCTTTTGACTACGGCCGTGCGCCTCACGATGCAATCAGGCGGAAGTCTTGCTGAGGTATTAGACCGGATAGCGGAAACGATCCGGAGTCGAACGGAGTTTCACCAGAAATTACGTACCATGACGGCACAAGGTCGTTTTGAAGCGATTGCCATGGCCTCCGCTCCGATTGCGGCGTTTGCGATCATTTTGCTTGTGGATAGGGAATTAATGATGCCGCTTATTACCACGCACACAGGGTGGATTGCCATAGGCATCGTGGCGGTACTTGAAATTATCGGTTTCTTTGTTATTAACAAAATTGTAACCATAAAAGTATAATGGAAATTATATTCATACAAATTCTTGCGTTCGCGGCAGTTTTTTTACTTGTGGTTGGTTTACGGGCGGCTTTTTTGCCAAACGCGGCAGGAACGCAGGGTAAGCCAGCGCTCTTCAGTGCTTTTGAACGGGAAGTCATGTGGATGGGCAATTTTGTGCATCCGTTCTTGCATAATGCAAATCCGGCAAAGACAGCACGCATGCAACAACAATTGATCTGTGGAAACGTCCATTTAGAGGTCAAGGAAATCAGGGGCATGCAATGTCTGGCGTGTCTGGTCGGCGCTTTGACTGGCGGTGCAATGATTTTTTTGGCCACGCTTCAAGTTGGATGGACGGCTCTGGCTGTTGTGATTCTTGGCGGGGTCGGATGGGTTTATCCGGCGAGTTGGCTTGCTGGAACATCGCAGCGTCGACAAGACATCATGAGCGGGGCGCTTCCTTTTGCGATTGACCTTCTGACGGTGGCCATGGAAGCCGGACAGGATTTCACCGCCGCGTTGCGGCACTTGGTTTCAGAAGGGTTGCAAGGCGCTCTCTGTGATGAGTTCAACGTCATGTTGCGTCAAATGGAATTGGGTAAGAATCGATTGGATGCCTTGAAGGCCATGTCGCAACGGGTCCAATTGCCGGAATTTCAAACGCTTGTTTCATCTGTTGTACAGAGCACGGAAATGGGATCGAGCATTGCCGCTACGCTTAAAATTCAGGCCGAAGAGATTCGGCGTTCACGCTTTCATAAGGCCGAGCGCCAGGCTGCACGTGCACCGTCCTTGATGCTGTTACCTATGGCTATTTTTATTTTGCCAGCCGTATTTATTATCATTTTTACGCCGGTATTTATAAGGGTACAGGAATCGGGAATGGGTCACTTTTTCGGGAATTAACGATGTATAAATTATCAGCGCTTACAAGAGAGATTGCCGGTGATAATGACCGGCTACAGGAGGGTGAAAACTTCATCGGCAGATCTCGATCCTGTACCGTGCGTGTTTCGGCGCCGGATACATCAGGGAAACACTGCAAGATAACGATTTCGTCTGGTACTGTTGCTGTCGAAAATCTAAGCCAGAACGGAACATTATTGGACGATGAGCCCTTGGAGTTTGTTACCCTGATGAATGTGGGGCAAGTTCTCAAGATGGGGTCCGATACGGCGTTGCGTCTGGATCTTGTGACTGCAGCGTTTGACGTACAGGCGCCAGAAGAAAGCGACATTGCTTCTTTGCCTACAGCGCGAGATCCTGATATGGGTGGCCCCCCCCGTGAAATTTCCGAAGTACCACCTGATATAGACTCCATTTCTCCGTCGGAAGTTGTTCCTGCATCCACTTTGTCTGCTCCAGATTCCTCACACTTGGAGCAGGAACCTGTCGAGGATATACCAGCTATGCGGCGCGATGACGTATCGCTCACAGGGCAGGCACCGGATGTGGCGGTGGGGGACGAAGAACCACCGACAGGTGACCCTTCCCTTGAGGTTGAGGATGCCCCGGGAGAATCGGGGGCACCGCTGCTTGAAGATGAGGAGGTAACCAGCATTTCTGTTGATTCTCCTATGCCCAAGGCCGGATATTCGTCCGACCCTGTGATCCAGGAGATGGATGAAGAAGAGGAGTATGGCACACAGGAATACGATGAAGCAGCTACCCGGGCACTGGAAACGCGGGCTTTGCGTCCAGAGGATCTGGAGGCACTTCGCGAAGCTGAACGAGCCAAGCCTCGTAAACGATTCATTACCATGGGTGGGGCGATAGCACTACTTCTCGTTGCCGTTTTTCTGATTTGGCCGAAAGCCCCCCCGCCTGAAACAGAGATTGGTTGGCCCCGGGATGCAAACAATGTGCCCATTACAGCTTCGGTTGACGGTATCATGGGAGGATTGCATGAAGGTGGGTACAGCGTTGGATTTCCTGGCACAAGGGGATGGACAAAAGAGAAATCGGAAAATGGATTGGTACTTGCTACGCGGGTTGGTCGTGATCTGGATGTTCCGTTATTGTTAACTTTGGAAGAGCGAGAAAATTTGCAGTATTTGCGTATGCCGCTGACAGATGTGGTGGAGGCGTGGATGGAAGAGAGGCGGCAGACGGGCCTTTGGACATTTGACACACCAAGAGGTCCGCTGTTTTTGGGTAGAGAAAATGGCGTGCCGTTTTACACGGTATACTACACCATGACCGATCACGGCGAGTGGTATGGAAGCGCAAGAATTTTCCAAATTGGTGCACGGCGTGTCGTGCTACGGTCTGATATCCCATACACCGAACGTAATCGGGCAGCCGGTATGCTGGATATTGCCTATATCCGTACCAGTCAGGAGTTAGAGCGGCGACGGTGGGCAGGAGCAGCGGATCGGGTTGAACTATCAGCCTCTGAAATGATTCGGCGTGTACGCCCCGAACTGGATCGTGTGGCACCCGCAACGTGGGTAGGGTTGGAAAATAATTTGATGCGAGCGTGTCGACAAGCCTTGCTTGCGGATGATCGCGAGAGTTTAGAGGAGGCGGAACGGTTGCTGGTTCGCTTACGCGAAATGCAAGCGCTATGGTTCAATGCGCAGCGTATCGCCCGGTTTGAGGCGCTGGCACAGGGGGATCACGCGCGTGTCCGCCAAATTGCCGATATGTGTAAAGGGGTTTTTTCCAGTACGGAAGATAATCGTTATATGCTTGTGCGAAGGGAGCGTTGGTGAGGTATGCACCTCGAATTGGAATACAATAATGCACTACTGGAAAGTTGCGCGGCAGACGAGATCAAAGAAGAGATCATCATTGGCCGCAGCAAAAAGTGTGATTGGCGCGTTTCTGCAGAAGATAGCGTCATCAGTAACCGTCACGCGCGTATTTTTCGTAAAGGCAAGAGTCTTTGGATTGAAGATCTGAAAAGCACGAATGGTCTTTACCTCAAGGACAAACGGATTACGCGCAAAAAGCTTGAAATCGGAGATGAATATACCTTTGGAGATTGCACGTTGGCTGTGTTGTCTCCTCGTGGCAACAGTGGGGGGGCGCGTTCTTCCGTGACTGTGGTGAGTGGACTCAACAAGCGACGGAAGCACATTCTAGAGGGACCGGTATTCACGATTGGAGCGAAAACGGAGAGTGATTGTTTTTTGCCCAGTGAGTTGGTATCTCGCGAACACGCGGAGATTTCTGTTCGCGAAGACGGCAGTTGCTGGATAGAAGACCAGGGCAGCAAAAATGCGACTCTTATAAATGGCTCGTCTTTGGCTGCGGGCAAAGAACGGTATTTGAAAGATGGTGATCGGATTGGTATTGGCCAGTATGAGTTACTTTTTGAAGATGGTGCATTGGCGCGGGAATCTTCGCAGGTTTGGTTAAAGATAGGGGTTTTGGTTGTTACGTTTGCCTTGCTGGCATTGGGTTATCATGGTGTACAGCGGTTACGCCCCTCGGCGGAGTATCAGTTGAACGCAAGTCGTAAACTGGCTCGTCAAGAGCGTTTTGAGGAGGCCCGTCAAACATTAAACCGTGCTGAAACGAGTCGCGGATTTCGCCAGCAAGAGCTCAATGTTAGTTTATTACGACGCTCTATTAATGAATGGGAAGCCGCTTATTCGACTTGGAGCCGCGCCCGTGAAAATCTGCAAAATGCCGATTGGGTACGTGCATCGCGTGACTTGGCGGTGTTGCAGGCAGCCTCGATGGATGCATGGAATTGGAATCCGGGCGCTGCCGCAGAGAAAGACGCTGCGATGCAAGCCAAAGATTTGTTGGATTTGTTATTGCGTGCGCAAAATACCGTTCGTAGGGATCATACGTCCATGGACGAGTTACTCGCGGTGCAGAACCAAATTGATCGGCATACAAAGCGCGTGGCCGATGCGGACGACATGTATTTGGAACCCTTAGTGAGCGCGTTACTGGAGACGGCACAGGTGCTCGGCTCGTTGCTTGCGCAAAACGAGCGAATGAATACGGCACTGAATCTGTTGGATACCGATTATCCGCCCTATCAAGAAATATTAACGATGTTACGGAATTTGCGCCGTGAGGCATCCGGGACCGTCTTGCGTAGAGTTGACATCGTAATGCCTCCGATTGAAAGTCTGTCATACAGTTTTGATCGATTGCTTGAAGCTGTGAATCATACACGAAACATGGACTTTGCGGAAGCCTTGCAGATGCAACTGGAACTGCCATCGGTTGATGCTTGCGCGGTGGATCCACGTATTTCGCAGTCCAGGGTTAATTTGATTTATATAAGTGAAAATTTGAACCGGACGGTGCAACAACTGCAGGGTTTGCATGAGCGTTTGGCGCCTTTCATGCGCGGGGATGATCGCCACCCGGAGATTATGGCAATACTGCTCGATAACCGGATTATGCAGGCAGTTTTAGCCTGCGACAGCATAAATACGGCCATGCCGGCACGGTCGCGAACGGAGCCGACCTCCCTCTATGACCGTGTTTTGGGGGTAGAAGAGTTTTACACGAGTCTGCGTGCTTTACCAAATCGTCCGGAAGGTATGTTGCTGCAGCAGATGCCGTTTGTTCCCGTCGTTCGCCAATTCCGGACCATGTGTCGTGATATCGAGCTGTTTATGAGTTTTCTAGATGATCCCTACAATGCATGGCTGCAAACGGGGAAGCTCCTCGCATTTCGAACGCAAATCGAAGATTATCTGCGTGTTCGGGATGCGTTGGTAGAACAGCATTTGGCTGCGGCGGCAAGGGAGGCGGCCGGGCGTCAGGCATTGATTCATGGTGGCATGGCATACCTGCTGGCCGCCAATCCGGACGAGTTACAGCTTGATGGTACTGATTTGACCTCTTGGTTGGTGCAACGTTTACGGACACTGCGCAACGAAATGGCTGATCTGGATCGGGAATACTCGTTTGCTTCTCCGCAACGACAAATTGCCCTGCGTACGCAGATTTTGGAAACAGGGTTGCCAGGGGATCCTGTCGTCAGAAAAATGTGGACGTCCAGAGACGCATCCAGACAGATGCGTGAAGGACTGTAGGCGAGTGGGGGCGGTCGGGGAGGAAGTGCAAGTTCATTACACGAGATGCATACTAAAAGGGGGATCAAAATGGGTAGAAGAGATAGGTGGATACGGGGTGGCGTGATTGCGGCAGCTATGGTTATAATGGGCGGATTGCTTATTCATGGTGCACAAGAAGGAACTAGTTCAGAGGCAGCGGCTATGGATGAGGAAGAGGCGGCAGAAGTTTTGACGCTTGTCGGGTTTGTCAATCAAGTGCGGATGGATGCCTCACGTAATACGGGGATGGCTCTGCGTCAATGGGCGACACCTGATTTTATGGAACGCTGGGATTCGGAGGTGATGACACTTTTTGAAAAACCGGAAATGATCATGTGGGAAGATTTCTTTTCGGGTAGTGTCGTCTGGGTGGGAACAATACAAGATGGTGCGGCAATTGCGGCGCTATATAGTCCGTGGTGCGACGGTATAGTGGTGTTGCATGTAACGATAGATGGTTGGGAATCGCGGATGACAGATTTCCGCATCATGAGCGGGGAAGCCCTGCGCAAGGAGGCCATTCCTACAGCGTCTGATGTCCAGAAGACATTGCGTTTGTATGTGGGTGGCGAGGCTCCCACTGTGGCGTTATCTCGTTTGTACGCAGATAGTCTCAATGCGTTCGAAGCGGCTTATTTGGGACAGAGTGAACTAAAACTGCTGCCTGCGCGTCTGGCTGACAGAGTAAAAAAGGACACGCAAGAAACGGCCATGCTTAAAGGGCGTATGATCTATCGCCAGTATATGTTTCGAGAGCTTCTTGCAGAAGAGCAAAACAGCCGCTTCCTGGCACAAACCGGTCTTCTGCTAAGCGCCATCGAAGAAGGAGAACCCGACACGGTGCGGGGACTGTTCAGTCCAGAGCAGTCACCTTTGCCGCTGGATAGTCTTCTGGAAATTCCTGAAGAGATTCGATCGCACATGACCGTCGCATTCTTCGGACGAAAGGGTGAGGAGGGGCTCGTTGGTTTGATGAGTCCGGTTGCCCCGAAATGGATTTTCATGGTTTTGATGCAAGATGGTGATGATGATTCCTTGGTGCTGAAAACTGAAATGCTGGATTTAGACGCAAGCTCTCAAGTTCTTGAGCTGCTGAATCGAAAGGGGATGCGATGAAACGGCTATGCTTACTTGCGGTTATTTTCAGCCTTGGTTTATCATCTAATGTGATGGCTTTTTCAATCGTTTTTCGGGGGCCAGGTATGTACGGCATCCCGAATATGCCTTCTGATGTTCAGAGGCATTTCGCTGTTGTTGCAAGCGAGTCTGACGCTGGGGTTGCACAAAGATTGCGTAAGGGTATCGTATCAGGTGCAGATGCTTTAAACAGCGTTGTTGGGGATGTTGAGGATGCGCTGAAAATCACCAAAGGTATAACCGATTATGATGCGGTGATAGCCCAAACAGAGGGGCTATCTGATCTAGCCAAAGAGCTCGCCGCAGATTCGGAGTTGCTCAAACAAGCGGGTGAGTACGCTAGTGTATTGAGTTCTGTGCTTGATGCCATTAAGTGGGGGAATCTGCTTTACGAATTGCAGGACACTTTGCGTGCTGACGATCGCGATGCGTTTGGTGAGGCCTACAGCGCTCTGGTCCGCGAATTGTTTTTGGAAGGCGCAAAAAAACTTGGGCAGAAAGGGGGGGCGAAGATTGGGGTCATTGGGCTTAAAGGGGGGCCTTTGGTTTTGATTACGGTACCGATAGGTTATGTTGCGGGGGGGAAAATAGCCGAGGCCGCCGCAGGAGCATTCTATGACGCTGTGCTTGATGAGCGAATTCAAGAGATTGGTCGGCGTGCCCACGATAGAATTCATGGAGTGGTTTCAGGAGATAGCGGAGCCTCTTCAGACGTTCCGCCGGGGCCATCGCCGGTGCCGTCTCGCGAGAGCGGGCGTGAGAGACGTGCGCCTGTGCAACTGCCAGCTTTTAGATAGTGGTAATATATATTTTTTCAGTAGCGTCCCATACACGGTGATCTAAACTTTATAGCGGCTGGCCGACTGGCTATGATCTTCCTTGGAAACCAAACCAAAGGAGGGTCGATATGCCAGTCAAGCCAGCCGGGAACCAGC
>SKVN01000088.1 GCA_007129405.1 Kiritimatiellia bacterium | reverse complement strand
TCGCATTCGTGTGCAATATCAATACCTGGAAGATGATCGTGAAGACGAGTCCGAGCATCTCGTGATGCTGCAGGGCACGTATTTCATCGGGTGGCATCCGCCGCATCGGTTCTAATCGTGTAAATAGTCAAACTATATAAGGAGCAATTAAGATGAAGATCAGAACATTATTACTGGCAGCCTTGGCGCTGTCGCTTGGCTGGGTAAACATTCCGTCCGCCTCGGCGCGGCTGCGTGTCACGACAACAACAACCGACCTGGCAGCCTTGGCGGAAGTCATTGGCGGGGAGAAGGTGGACGTTCATTCGTTATCGCGTCCGTTGCAGGATGCGCATTATCTGGATGCCACACCGGGCATGATCGTTAGGATTGGTCGTAGTGACCTTTTTATTGAAAATGGTTTTGAGCTTGAAGTGGGTTGGGTGCCCGAAGTATTGCGCGAGACGCGTAACCGGCGCGTACGCCCCGGTGGTCCTGGTCATGTTGACGCATCTGCCGGGATTCAGGCAATCCAGGTACCCGATCGTGTGATGCGCGATATGGGCGATATACATCCGTCCGGAAATCCGCATTACACACTGGATCCCGTATTAGCCCAACAAGCGGCTCGTAATATTGCCGATGGCTTGATCCGTGTGGCACCACAGCATGCCGACTATTTTCGCGCGAACCTGGATGCATACATTGAGAAAAGTAATGCCGTGGTTGCAAGCTGGCTCGAAAAGTTTGAAGCGCATGCCGGTGCCGAGGTGATCATTTATCACAAGCATTTCGACTACATGCTCAAAAAAATTGGGTTGAATATTGTGGATGCCATCGAGCCGCTGCCGGGCCTGGCCCCTTCCGCCCGTCATGTTGCCGGGCTCATCGCGCAATACCGTGATAGCGATGTAAAAATGGTTATCATGGAGCCTTGGCATGATCAGCGTGTGGGGCGTCAGGTGGCGGATGCTATCGGTGTGCCTTTACTCGTCTTGTGCCCAACGGTTGGGTCTTGCGAGGGCGCTACCGATGTGATTGCCTTGTTCGAGGTGAATGCACGTAAGATCTTGAACGCACTTGAAGGAAAATAGTTAATCATGGCCGGGGAACTCTTTCAATTCGAGAAGGCTTGTTTAGGCTACCCCGGCAATGAAGTCCTCCAGGATATTTCGTTCCATTTGGATGCCGGTAACTTCATCGGCATCGTAGGTCCGAACGGGGTCGGCAAGTCCACATTGGTCAAGACCATGCTGGGCTTGCTGCCGCTTCGTTCGGGGCGCATGACCTGGCATCAAGAGCATGCCCGAATCGGTTATGTGCCGCAGCGGGAACAGATTGATGCGATCTGGCCGATGCGGGTGCGCGACATTTTGCAGTTGACGCTGTGCGCGTTGCATCGTCCGCATTGGTACAAGCGTGGCGAGTATGCGCAAGTTTCCGAGGTCATGGAGGCCACTGAGATTACCGCGCTTGCCGACCAGACGCTCGATACGTTATCGGGCGGTGAAATGCAGCGTTTGTTGCTGGCGCGTGCGTTGGTGGTGGAACCCAGCGTGCTGCTGCTCGATGAGCCGACGGCCGCCATGGATCTTTTTGCTTCTGAACGTTTTATGCAGTTGATCACGAAATTGCATCGCGAGCGCAACGTAACCATTGTTATGGCTACACACGATTTGCAGGCCTTGGTTGGCCGTGCCGGCACCGTAGGCATTCTTGCGAATGGGATGCTCCATTACGGGCCCACCGTGGACATGTTGTCGGCCGAGCGACTAACCAACGTGTACGGCCATCCGGTTGGGGTGCATAGCAAGGACGGGAAGCTCTTTATCTCGATTGAGGGGGATGCATGATCGCGGAATTGCAGGAAATGTATTCTTTTTCGTTTATGCGGTATGCGCTCACGGTTGGTGTTTTCGGTGGCGGCATGCTGGCTTTTCTGGGCATTTTTGTGCATTTGCGACGGATCGTGTTTCTGGGGGCGGCTTTACCGCAGATTACGGCATTGGGGATTGCGCTGGCTATTTGCATGAATCTACCACCGCTTGTTGGTGCCATTCTCGGTGGTTTGGTGGGTATCTTACTTTTGTCGACATCCGGAAAGTCAGGCAGTTTACCCACTGAGGGATGGGTTGGCTTGGCTTATGCGACCGGCGGGTCGCTGGCAATCGTGGTGCTGGCCTTGTCTCCACAGCCGGATGCAGGCGCCTTGCGATTCTTCACTGGGGATATTCTCGGCACGAATCGGTCAGAGGCGATATTTGCGGTTATCGTGGCGGCATGTACGGCGGCCGTGTTTCGGTTGTGCTGGAGCAAATTCGTGGTAAGCAGTTTTGATCCGGTAATGACCAAAACGCTGGGTTTGCGCGCCTCGTTTTGGAATGCGCTTTTATTCCTGTGTCTGGGGTTTGGCTTGGCGTCCGTCATGAACAGTGCGGGCAGCATGCTGGCATTCGGCATGCTGATTGGCCCGCCAGCGGCAGCCTTGATGATGTTCCGTGCCTTTCCCAAGGTGATCGTAACGACGGTAGTGTTGGGAGCAGTTTCAGCTTTTGCCGGGCTTACCTTGTCCTTTGTATTCGATTTGCCCGGCGGTCCCACCATGGCCACGGCAGCACTTTTTCCGATGCTACCCGCCTGGATCTATCGCAAAATCAAGCGGTAGATTTTGCCGATTTCTGGTGTTAGCGCGTATTGATAACGAAACAGAATGTCCTAGATGCGTCGCCGACCCCGGCACTCCGTGCCCCCAAAAGCGGTGAGTTCGCTTCGCTCGTCACCGCGCTCCATAATATTTTTATATAGTTCCGAATCGAAAACGTGACCACAGCATCTTGTATGGAAAATCACAGTACGGGTTAGCTCATTGCTGTGATGGCGTTCTGAAGGGCGGTGGTGTAGGTGCCCTTGGTCGAGGTCGAGGCCGATGAGCACGGCGACGTTGTCGAGCACTTCGCGCGTTCGAAGCGCGTACATGGTGATCGCGTCAATCGTGTTGGTGCGCTGGAAGTAGACGGGCTGCCGAGGTGGCACTGCGCCTTCCCGTATCTGAAAAAGGATCGCGCGAATTAGATTGCGAAGTCATTATTGGCTACCGCCACCTTTTTTAAAGGTGTTCCAGGAGGTGATTTCTTCAAGGGACTTGCGTTGGCGGGGAGGCGGTGAGCTGGCGGGGGTGCCGACGGTGATGAGCAGCAGGGGGCGGGTGCTGGCGGGGAGTGCCAGGGCGCGGCGTACTTGGCGCTCGTTGAACCAGCCAAGCATGCAAGTCCCGAGGCCTTCTTCGGCAGCTTGCAGGCAGAAGTGTTCGGTGGCAATGCCTACATCCATCATGGCAAAGGTTTTCTTTTTTACCCATGCACCAAATGCTGCCGTGGCATTGGGTCGGGTGGCCAAGACCGCAACCAACACGGGGGCGGTATGGACAAAATGGTTAATCGGCAAAATGCCACCGGCGGCTGCGTCGGCAAGCTGTTTGCGCTTTTCGGGGTCATCGACAACGATAAAGTGCCACGGTTGTGAATTGCAGGCGGATGGGGCGAGGCGCGCGGCTTCGAGGCAGCGCTCCAATGCCTCGCGAGGCACGGGCTCGTCCGTGTATTGCCGGACGCTTACGCGTTTATCTGCCAGCGCTAGAAAATTGCGGTCTGTTTGCATTACGGGATCCTTCCTGGGAAGCGGATTCAGGTTTCACTTGTTTGTAACTTCATGTTCTCCTACCCATCAACACCACATTAACGTCTCAATTCGGCTCACGAGAACGGCGACGCGAACGGATTACGAGTTGGCAGAAATAATCGTCCACCGTTCGCGTCGCCGATCTCGTTAACCGAACTTCCAGTACTTCGACCCAAGTTAAAGCCCTGCATTATCTTGGCCGCCCATGTGCCCCTGCTAGACTGTTACTTCATGGGTGAAAAATCTTGCGTTTGAGTTCCTTGATCGGCTTGAAGTGCTTTGCATTACTGGTGCAAAGCGTCATGTTGCTCTCCGTGGCGGTGGCAGCTATTAGTGCATCACCGGCTCTGAGTCCGTGTGAGAGCGAGTATT
>SKVN01000063.1 GCA_007129405.1 Kiritimatiellia bacterium | reverse complement strand
GTTTTGGGTTGCACTTCCGCCAGTCGCTGCCGGATATAGGTTGCCTTGACAACACCATCGTCGACAGCAATCCCGAAGAGCGCGAGGAATCCGACCCATACGGCAACACTCAGATTGATGGGATGCAGGCTGAAAAGATCGCGCATATTGACGCCGAAGACGGAAAAGTTGAGGAACCAATCCTGGGCATAGAGATGCAGCATGACGAAGCCACCGGCCCAGGCCACTGCGATGCCACTGAATACCACCAGCGTGGCACTGATGGTCTTGAACTGGAAGTAGAGGATCAGGAAGATGATGGCGAGTGCGGCGGGTAAGACGACACGCAGCGTGGCCATGGCGCGTAACTGGTGTTCATAGGATCCAGCAAAGCGCCAGCTTACGCCGGGCGGCACGACCAGCTTGCCTTGCTCGATCATGGCATTGAGGTAATCGCGGGCGCCCTCAACGACATCAACCTCCGCCATATCGCGCTGTCCGCCAAACGTAATATAGGCCGTAAGAAAGGTGTCCTCGCCGCGGATCATTTGCGGTCCGCGCTGGTAGCGAACCTCCGCGACATCGCCTAGCAGGATGGGCGCACCCGCTGCCGTGGCTACCTGCACGCGTTCGATGGCTTGGAAGTCCTCGCGCAGTTCGCGTGGATAGCGCACCCGCACGGGATAGCGTTCGCGGCCTTCGACCGTCGTGGTGATGGTCATGCCGCCGATCGCGGTTGCGATGGTTTGCTGCACATCCATCACATTCAGACCGTAGCGGGAGATGGCATCGCGATCGATGTCGATCTCGATATAGGGTTTGCCGACGACACGATCGGCATTGACGGTTTCGCCGCGTACGCCCGGCGCTTCGCGCAGATGGCGTTCGATTTCGACGGCCATGCGATCGAGCGTTTCCAGATCGGGGGCGCGCAATTTGAGTCCCATGGGGGCGCGCATGCCCGTTTGCAGCATGACGAGACGCGTTTCGATCGGCTGGAGTTTGGGGGCAGAGGTGGTGCCGGGAATTTCGGCGGCTTTGACGATTTCATTCCAGATGTCGTCGGGCGTGCGGATGTGGTCACGCCACTGGCGGTAGGGGCGTCCGCGCCGATCCGGGATGAGTTCGCCGTCATCGTCGCGCACAAATTCCTGCTTGCTTCGATCGTACTGGAAGCGCATGCGGCGTCCGGCATCATCCAGCATGTATTCGGATTTGTAGTGGATGACGGATTCGATCATAGAGACAGGGGCGGGGTCGAGCGCGCTTTCGGCACGGCCGAGTTTGCCAATGACTTCCTCGACTTCGGGTACGCCTGCCATGGCCATATCCTGATACTGCATGACTTCGAGCACTTCGCCCAACGAGGCGTGCGGCATGGTGGTGGGCATCCAGAGGAAGGAGCCTTCGTCGAGATGTGGCATGAATTCGCGTCCGAGTCCGGGTAGGGCGTGAGATGCCCACACCCAGAATGATGTGTGCCGAACGATGTTGGGGTTCAGTCCCACCTTTTCGATGCTGCCGGGAATGATCCCGAAGACGCGGTCAAAGCCAAGCCACACGCTGGCGCCGAACAGTAATATGGATATTGGCAGGCAGAAGAATACGGCTTTGTGTTCTAAAACCCATCCGAGCATGCGACGATAGCCGCGGAGGATGAGGAAGAATAATCCCATTATGCCCCCGAGGAGGAAGCTGACGAACAGGAAATTGCGGGTTGCGCCGCGGGCTGCGCCGAGGGGCTCCCAGATGCGCGTAAGGAGAACAAGAATCACAAACAGAAGAATGAGATTGATGATGATTTTGAAATAGGGACGTCGATCTCGAAATGATGAAAAGCGCGCGATGAGAGTGGCCACGCTGGAGCGTGGCGTTCGCGGGATGGCTGTTGCCTGGGATCGCCAGGCTCCAGCCTGGCAGGTCTGGCCGATGGCGTTGTTGTTCCGTGCCACGCTGGAGCGTGGCGTTCCCGGGGGGGCTTTGCGATTGAGCAGGTGCATGAAGGCGGGCACAAAGACGAGGGCGACAAAGACAGAGCTGGCGAGGACGAAGGTCCAGGTATAGGCCAGCGGGGTGAACATTTTGCCCTCGGCTCCGGTCATGGTGAACACGGGAAGAAATCCGATGATCGTTGTGCTGATGGCAGTGATCACGGCAGAGGCCACTTCGCGTGTGGCACGAAATACGACGTCAAGGCGCGACTCGTCGGGATCGGCATCTTCCAGATGCTTGTGGATATTCTCGGATAGGATGATGCCCATATCGGCAATGACGCCGATAGAGATCGCGATACCGGCAAGGGATACAAGGTTGCTATCGACGCCGAAGAATTTCATGAGGATGAAGCAGATGAGAATGGCCAGTGGTAATAAGCTGCTGACCACAAAAGCGCTGGATACGTTCATGACAATGAGTAGTACTACGGCGATGACAATGAGGATTTCCTCCACTAGTGCATCGTTGAGTGTGGCGAGCGTCTCATAGATAAGGCCGGTGCGGTCATAGAAGGAAACAATATCGAGTTGGCTGAGGGTGATGCCATCCGGCCATTGGTCGCGCGGGTGTGCACGCAACCATGCCGTCCAAGCGGCCTGCTCGAGATCACCATCGTTTGCGAATGCTGCAAAACCTTGCTCGTCGGCAAAAGTGCGCAGTGTCTCAAGCGATGTTTTTGTCCAATCCGCCACAGCTTTGGCGGGCAGGCCCGGGCGGATTTCGGCGATTTTGTCTTTTACATTGTGGATGGCTTGCAGGGGATTATACCCCTCGCGCACTACAACGACGCCACCGACCGCTTCGGCACCCATACGCGTGAGGGCTCCTCGACGCTGGGCGGGGCCTAGTCCGACCGTGGCCACATCCTTGATGCGAATGGGAAGCCCATCTGGTCCGCTGCGTACAGTTGCCTGTTCCAAATCGGCTAGGTTGCGCACGAAGCCAAGTCCGCGCACAAGATATTCCACGCGATTGATTTCGGTAACGCGTGCCCCGACATCCAGATTGCTTTTGCGGATGGCATCGGCAACTTGCGCGAGTGTTACGTCATGGGCGCGCATGGCATCGGAATCCACATCGATCTGGTATTCGCGTACGAAACCTCCAATCGAGGCAACTTCGCTGATGCCCTCTGAAGCTAGGAGGGCATAGCGGACCGTCCAATCCTGGATGGTGCGTAGTTCGTGCAAATCCCATCCGCCGGTTGGGTTGCCATCGGGATCGTGTCCTTCCAGCGTGTACCAGAAGACCTGTCCGAGCGCGGTGGCATCGGGGCCGAGGGCCGGGCTTGCATCGGCGGGCAGGAGTCCCGTTGGTAGGCTGTTGAGTTTTTCGATGATACGGGCGCGTGACCAGTAAAACTCAATATCTTCGTCGAAGATGAGAAAGATGAAGGAAGATCCGAACATGGAACTGCTGCGAACTTCCTGGACACCGGGGACGCCCAGCAAGGCAACCGTGAGGGGGTAGGTGACTTGATCCTCGATATCTTGCGGTGAGCGGCCGGCCCACTCGGTGAAAACAATTTGCTGGTTTTCTCCTAGATTGGGAATCGCATCCACGGGGACAGGGGCGCGCGGAAACCCGCCAAGATCCCAATCAAATGGGGCCACGGATATGCCGCCCAGAATGATGGCGATGAGGAGCAGCCCTGTAACGAGCTTCTGCTTGAGAAAGAAATAGAGGATTTTATCGAGGATGTTCATTGTATTGTTCCCTTGATCGTGGCCACGCTGGAGCGTGGCGTTCCCAGAAAAGCCCGGGATCGCCAGGCTCCAGCCTGGCAGGATTGGTCGAGCGTGTAGATCTTTGGATTATCTTTGTTCTTGTTCATTTGCTTTTCTATGGGCCACGCTGGAGCGTGGCGTTCCCAGGATTGGCACTGCTCCAGGGAAATTCTTCTGGGGTTCTTGCGAGATTGGCTTTAACCGGGTTGTTGTGAATGTAATCGATTACGGCATGGAAATGTTTTTGATCGCGGATGAATCTGTCCCAGTATTCCCGGTGCCATACTCGCTGCGTAGTCTCGGTTTGATGAGAATCTAGCAGAAGAGACATGAGTCTACGTCCGGTATAGGATTTCCAAGATGTTACGATTTTGAAAAGACTCCAGTCATGAATCGGTTGGAAAAGCGTGTGAACATGATTTGGCATGATGACCCAAGCGAGTAGTCGATATCGGACACCATCAAAGTGCAGAAATGCGTTTTGTACCAAGCGGGCGGCATCCGGCTTTGCCAGAATACAACAGCCATGACCCGCATCAATCCAATCTCCTGCTTGTTTACGACGTTCGATGTCTCGCTGTAATGCCGGTATGTGCTGCAGTTCCTTCTCGATACGAGCAAGTACATTTGATGGCAAACTGTCCGCAAGATGGAATGTGACGTGCTGAATCGCAGTGCTGGAATTGAAGTGAGGGATATAACCGCGCGACTGCCATATGCCCTCTGTTGGGGGTATGATTAGCGGTAGGTTCGTGTTGGCGTTGTGGGTCACAGGCGTCATGCTGTTGGCTTTCTGTTTGCTTTTCTATGGGCCACGCTGGAGCGTGGCGTTCCCAGGGGAGAGCCCGGGATCGCCAGGCTCCAGACTGGCACTTATTTGATTACCTCGAAGACGATGCCTTTTTCGCGCTGTTCGGCGATGATTTCGTCGGCGCGCTCTTTGACTTCATCCATGCATCCGGGGCAGCAGATGTAGATGCGTTGACCGTCGTGGTCATGATAGAGGTCCCGATTAATGGGGAAGTCCATGATGGGACAATGTGTTTGCAGGCGATAGAGTTGGATGCCCGCTGCTTTCATTTCGTCGATATAGCGCTGGGGATCTTCCAGGATGGTCTCATCGCATCCGGGGCAGCAGACATAGATGCGATAGCCTTCGACATCAACGAAGTGATCGCGATCGATGGTGCCGCCCATTACCGGGCAATCCGTCTGCAACGATTTGCCGTCGGTTGTGGCATGGTCAGCGTGCGTAGTAGCGTCTTCGCCGTCCGGTGCCATCATGCTGGGCCTGCCCCGAATTTGCAGTTCGCTGTCGATCTTGAATTGTCCGTTGACGACCACGAGGTCGCCTTCCTGCAGGCCCGATTCAATGATCCAGAAGTCTTTGGTGCGGGGTCCCAAGGTAACGTGACGCGGCTCAAATGTAGGGCGTTCTGTGTCGGGGATTTGCACGTATACGATGGCACGTCGGCCCATGACCAATGGTGCGGATGCGGGCACGACTAGGGGAGGGGGAAGGGTGGAGGGTGGAGGGTTGAGGGTAGAGGGTTGCCTGGGATCGCCACGCTCCAGCGTGGCGTTCTCCGGGCCAGGCTGGAGCCTGGCGTTCCCAGGCGGGGGATAATCGGCATGTACGGTGGCCGAAACAAACATGCCGGGTTTCAAGATGCCGTCAGGGTTTTCTGCTTCCACGCGCAGGCGCATGGTGCGGGATCTGCCGTCCACATTTGGTTCGATGAAGGTTACGATGCCATCAAACGTTTTTCCGGGCCATGCTTGCAGCGCGAAGGATACGGGTTGATCTTGCTGTATCCAGGGGATGTCACGTTCGTATGCTTCTACGTTCACCCATACTTTTGAGAGGTCAACCAATTCGATGAGCGGCATGCCTTCGCGCAGCCAGTCGCCTTCGCGTACGGGGGCCGCGCGCACAAATCCTGCGTGCGGGCTAACGACGCGGAATGTGCGCGGAGTATCCGATGCTTGTTCGATTTCGTCGATTTGCGCTTCATCAAGTCCCATGCGTTTCAGGCGGCTACGGGCTGCTTCGCGCATGGTCTCAGATGCATCGCGGGCCACTTGCAGTTCACGCATCGCCGTGACGGCTGCGGGACTGTAAAGTTCGGCGATGGTTTCGCCTTGTTGCACGCGTTGCCAGGGCGTGTTGGCATAAAGCGTTTCCACGTATGCATCGGTACGCGCTGCAATCCGGAAAATCCTGCTTTCATCGGGACTGACCTTTCCAAACAAAGACAAGGGCATGGCCACGTCTTTGCGTGCGGCGGGACGCGTCTGGATTTGCATAAGTGCTACAGCGCGCCGACTCAGGCGCAGGCGGGGGACATCGTCCGTGTCATCCGCATCTTCATCGTCACTCGGGACTGGAATTAGATCCATGGCGCAAATCGGGCACTTTTCATTGGGATCTGGTGTGCGCACTTGCGGGTGCATGGAGCAGGTATAGATCTGTGGTTTGTCATTGGTGGTTTCTTCGGTAGCTGTATGATCGTGGTCATCGAAGCGCGTTGCTGTGTATCGGCCAAGACCAAATGCGATTATCAGGATGACGCCTGTTGCTAGGATTCGTGTGCGTTTTGATGAACGGTTAGTTATCATGTCTTATTCCTTTTGTCTTCGCCCGCTGGGTTAGCCCCAGCGGCGGCAAAGGATTGCCGCCCTCCATAACTTTATCATTGTAGATGAGATGGAGGGACGCAATCCGTTGCGTCCGTTGTTCAATAATTCTGCTCAACATTACTCGCTCGTTGGGCTCGCCTCGGTTGGATTATTCTTTTCAAACAAAGAGTCCAGGTCGCCGATACAGCAACCGATATCGGCGAGAATCGTAACTTGATCGGCGTGGGCTCGTGCAGACATAAGCTGTAGGTCGAGGAGCATGCGATAGGCGTCGATGAGCCCTGCAAACGGGATGCGGCCTTCGGCGTAGGCTTGGCGGGCGACGATTTTTGCTTGGCGTGCCTGGGGGATGAGCGAGTTTTCGAACCGATTCCGGCGGCGGGTTGCATCTTGATAGCGGGCCGTGAGCATGGCGACTTCTGCGCGTAGACTGTTTTGGAGGGTCTTGTGTTGTGCAATGAGCGCTTTTTCTTCTTCCTGCGCGGCATTGCGTGCTGCGCGATATCCGCCTCGCCAGATTGGTAGCGTCACGCCCGCCATGAAGGCAAAATCATCCTCGTCGCCAGCGTCCCCCATGCCGGTCATGGTCATCCACTCCACGCCCGCCATGAATTGGGGCCATCCGCGCCGGCGGGCGAGTTTGATGTCATATCCCGCCGCTATGATTCGGGCTTGCAGAGCTTGTAATTCAGGGTTGAGATATGTGAGCAGCGGGATGATGTCCTCAAACGGGACTTCATCGGGCAGGGGGAGGAGTCCCTCCGTGTCTGCGATCCAGGGCAAGGGTTCGGTCAATTCCAGATTCAAAAGCGCAGCAAGGGTTTCAGATCGCGGTAGGCGGTCGTCGCGCAGTGCGGCGAGGCGATCTTCGAGACGTTCGCGTTCGATGCGGATTTGAATCAAATCCGGATACGAGGCATCGGCGGAACGATAGCGCGCCTCGATGATCTGTTGCAGCTCATCTAGTAGCCGCAGATACTCTGCCGTGATTGTGATCGATTGATACAGATAGTGGTATTCCATGACTGCCCGCGTAACGCGTTCGAGCAGCTCCAGGCGTTCGGCCTCGAAGGTGTGCATAGCGGCTTGTGCCTGGGCATCGGCGACACGTGTGCGATAGCGCAACACGCCGATGGTGGGAAAGGCTTGCGTAAGCGCAACTTTATGGCGTGTATCGATCTGTTCCGCAAAGATCGAGAAAGAGAGGTTTGGGTTGGGCAGTAATTGGGCCTCGGAAATGCCTTCGATAGCTGCTCGCCAGCGATGATAGGCCGTCTGCAGGCTCGGGTTGCGGGCATATGCGACGGTCAGATAGTCGGTAAGGGATGCCAGCTCTTTTGGGTCGATAGCTTGCCTGTTGTCTTGGAGTCCTGCTGTGATTTTGTCGAGTTGTTCCCGTTGGGCTTGTTTTCGTGTGGTGGCACAGCCTGTAAGGAGAAGAAGCGTGGCGAGTACGATCGTCACCGGAATCATGGTGTTTCTGTTGAAAGGACGTTTGATGGGCTGCATAGGTATTGCCTTTTACGCGTGCCACGCTGGAGCGTGGCGTTCCCAGGGAAGGGAACGCGGCCCCAGTTTGTTGATTAGTGTTTATGTTTATCTTCGGAACCACTCTTGGGCTTGTCCTCAGAACCGGGAACGCGGGCAGGTACAACGCCTTGTTCGGCTAGTGTTTTGAGGGCAGCTTCCGGATCGGCCTTGACGGCCCGTGCGCAGCTTCCGCAGCAGACGTAGATGCGTTGCCCTTCGTGATCGACATGGCGACTGCCCGGCGTAACGGTCATACGACGCATGATGGGACACTTGGCTTGCGCTGGCCCCTGGCCCTGTTCCGCGAGCTTTTGAACCGCGCCTTCGAAGTCTGCCTCCACTTTGGCCTTACAAGGGGGGCAGCAGACAAACACACGCTGGTCGCCCTTGTCCACATACTGTTGCTTGTTGATGGCTCCTCCCATGATGGGGCATGTGGTCTGCGGCTTCAGTTTGGTATCCTCCACCTCTTTGGTTTCCTTGTCGGCGTCACCACCATGACTGCCAGCATACAGGCTTCCCGTGATGAGCAGTCCGGCACAGACCAATACCCATTTGTTCGCCATTCTCATGTTTTCTCCTCTCGTTTGTGGTCTCTTAGGACCGGGGTTGCCGTTGGCCGTAGCCAACCGTTATGTATTAGTGCGAGTGTTCGCAGCCGCCGCAGAGGCAGCGGCTGAGTAGTTGATCGAATTTGGCACGTTGCTGCTGATCCAGTATGGCGCGTACTGCCTGTATGTGTTGGAGGGTAGCGCGTTCGCCTTCCTCATAGGCCGCATTCATTTCTTGTAGAATGTCTTCCTTCGCTTCGGTATCAGTTTCGTCCGCATGAATGAGTTTTTGGCGGGCGGCGCAATTGCTGTGACAGCTCTTTTGCAGTTGTCTGCGTAAACTGGCATTGAGAACCTCCAGTTGCTGGGCTTGGGGAGGATCTAGATTCAGCAAATGAATCATTTCGGATGTGTTGTGGAGGTGGTCCAGCGTAAACGTCTCGCTGTGTCGCGGTGCTCTGGTTACCCCCACGGCGAAGGCAAGTGCGGCGAAAGTGATGACGCCCTGTACGAGAATGATGATTTGTTCGCGTTTCATGTGATTATCTCCCTGTGTGCGTTGCAAGATAGCTACCCGCAAGGGTTTGCGGCTGTAAAACGGAAATGCGTATTTCGTTCTGGATTGTGCGGCGCGAATAGCCCAAGAGCTGTCCCATGTACATGGCACCGGCAACAATGATAAGAGCGGTCGCATATACGGATGCTTGTGTCATCCAGGAAAGACTCCATGTCGTCTGGGGTTCAGCTTCCGTACAACGAATTTGTCGCCACACGTTTTGGGCAAAATTGGTGCGCGGTGCCGGCGTGCCAGCCTGCATGAGGATGGCGTCAAGGTCTTGAATGTTATTATCTCGGTTCGTTTTCATGTTCCCGTTTCTCCTGCTCTGACACTTATGACGACACAAATGGACGAATCCCTCGCGAAAATGTTGTTTTAGCCAGCCACGCCGGAGCGTGGCGTTCCCGGGGGCTACAATAGCCATTGGGCGAGTTTTTTGCGGGCGCGGTAGATGCGGGATTCCACGGATTTCGTGGAGCACCGGAGCACGGCAGCAATTTGTTCGTGGGTTTGCTGGTGATAGACCGAGAGGGTTAAAGCGGTGCGCTGATCTTGGGGAAGTTGCATGAGAGCTTTTTCGATGCGTGTTTGGAGTTCGTTGGTCGCCATCTGTTCATCTGGTTGCGGGGTGCCTGCGGGAAGTGCATCACGTTGTCCGGGAAATAGCTCACTGGATAAGAATGGTTTGCGGGTGCGCTTGCGCAAGTGATCGATGGCGGCATTGCGCGCCACTTGGAAGAGCCAGGTGGAGAGGGCGGCCTTCTTGAGTTGAAAGCGTGGGGCTTGTATGGCGCGGTAGGCGCGCACAAAAACCTCCTGGGCGAGATCCTGGGCTTCATCGGAGTCTCCGATCATGCGATAGACGAAAGCAAGGATCGGACGCTGAAAATCTTCCATGAGCTTCTCAAATGCATCGGTGTCCCCTGAACGAATGGCATGCATTCGTTCGGTATCGCTTTGCTCTAGCTCGGGTTTCATGTAGGGCAATGTAGTGGACGCTGGGGATGCAATCAACGCTGGATTCGGGCAGGCTGGAGCCTGGCGTTCCCGAATTATTCATGGTAGCGGCGGTAGAGCGCGCGCCCAAGGATGATCCAGAATAGGCAGAGCGTACCGGTGAGGATAAGAATGGGAATGTTACCGAAGCGCATGAGCAGAGGGACAGACGCAGCGGTGAACAGACCGCCGCCGACAATCGGCTCAAAGAGTAACTGCTTGTAGCCAAAGCTCTCCAGGGTTCCGGATTCGTTGGTGGGGTCGGCCATGCGCAAGAGCAGCAGTCCGGTTACGGTAACGCCGGTGGATTGACCGAAGTCGCAGACCCCGCGTTGAAACCAGTGTTCCGGGATGATGCGGGGTGCGATCACGAGTAAGGCAAAAACGTTCCAGACGATACCGGTAATCGCCAGGAGCAGAAAGGCCTGCCAGTGCATGCTGACGGCTCTTGTTGAGAGGGATCCGAGGGCTGCAACGATGGTAAAGTCAAGCGCGGCACCCGATATACGATTCATCATACGGCGGTTGATATGCTTGTTCCATCCTGTGCGGTCCATAATAATTTGTACGATCAGCCCACCGATCATGGCGAGCGGGAAGAGGGGGACATAACGGAATATTTCGGTTCCGCCATTACGTGCCCAGGTGTGCACTTCGATTTGGCGTAGTGCCGTTTGCAGGAGCCAGCCGATACCGACAGCGACGGCGACAACGGCCAGATGGATTGAGAGGGGATCGGTAGGCTGTTGTTCCTGTGTTTTGATCCAGGCAAGTTCATGCTGTTCATCTACATCATCAGCGTCGAGTAGGGGCGTGCTTGCAAGATCTTTTGGTGGGGCGATGTGCTTCCGCCTGATGGCCCAGTTAATCAGGATGCTGCCGCCTGCAATGCCCGTAACGAGGCCTACGGTTGCAAGGGCAAGCGCCAGATCTGCACCCTCGGGAAAATCCAGTTCTCGAAAGGTAGCGGCCATGCCGGCAGCCGTGCCGTGTCCACCTTCGAACCCGATTTCAATCAGTGCGCCTGTGGCGGCGGGTAAACCTAACATGGGAGCAAGGACGAGAATGCCGAGGGTGATGCCGACGACGTATTGTCCCCATGCCAGCGTTTGGCCGAATGCTACTTGCGGTCCGGCCTTGCGCCAGATTTCCTTGATCCCGGGAATGGGGTTTCCGAGCAGCAGCGCGGCAAATACGATGTTGATTAACAAGCCCGGTAGTCCTCTCCATACCTGCATGATATTATCAGGCACAAGGCTGCAGGCTTGTCCAGTAAAGCGATTGGTGAGCGTTCCCAGCGCTTGCGGGCCCACTAGCAATGCCAGGAAGCCCCCCAGCACAGAGCTGGGTAGATAGAGGCTCTTTAAAAAGGGCAAGAGGTTGCGCAATGCTTTGCCACTCAGCAAAGCAATGCCGATCGCAATAAAGGCCCAAAGTAAATCCTGAAGTTGCATAATCGCTCCTCTGTATGTTTCTCGATATAATACATTGTATGAAATGACGTATGGTTGGTATAAAACAGGAGCGATGGTTGTGTACAGAGCTTATATTATGATGGCTATCTCTTGTTGTGCTAAAGGAAGGTTTTATGGCTGATCAAACAGAGAAAATCCGCGTTGGATTGGTGCAGTTGGCGTGCCGTGGTGATAAAGCCGCAAACTGGCAAGCCACCGCGGGAAAAATTACAGACCTTGCAGAACAAGGGGCGCAGGTTATTTGTCTGCAGGAATTGTTTCTATCGCGCTATTTTTGCGATCAGGAAGATGCTTCGAACTTTGCTCTGGCAGAGCCGATCCCGGGGGGGGACTCGCAGCTTGTGCAGGATTTGGCGAAAGAGTTGGGCGTGGTGATTGTGGCTTCCCTGTTTGAGCGCAGGGCGCCCGGTCTTTATCACAATACGGCAGTGGTTGCGGATGCTGATGGTTCGCTAGCGGGAATCTATCGCAAATCCCATATTCCGGATGATCCGGGGTATTATGAAAAATATTATTTTACGCCGGGCGATACGGGATACCGTGTTTTTCAGACGAAGTATGCTCGGATTGGTGTGTTGGTGTGCTGGGACCAATGGTATCCGGAGGCGGCGCGGTTGACGTGTTTACAGGGGGCTGAGATGCTGGTGTACCCGACGGCAATCGGGTGGGATTTGGAAGAGCCGGATGCGTCCGTGAATCAGGCGCAGCATGATGCCTGGCGCACGATCCAGCGCAGTCATGCCATTGCGAATGGTGTGCATGTTGTAGCGGTAAACCGCACGGGGCGTGAGGTTGGTCAGCAGTTCTGGGGCGGATCGTTCGTGGCGGATCCGGCTGGTGTGTTACTGTATGAAGCACCGCATGATCAAGAGGCGAGTGTGGTGGTTGATCTGGATTTGTCGCGCAGCGATACGGTTCGTACGCAATGGCCCTTTTTGCGTGATCGAAGAATCGATACATACGGTGGGATTACGGCGCGTTGGTTGGCGGGGTAGCAGGTGTTGTTGGTTTCCGGGCGGAGCGGAAGTTTGCGAGCATGAGGTTTGCGGCGGTATTTTTGCTTGCGTTTTGTTTTATATATTGGTTATTAAAGACTAAAGATTAGCCGCAAAACGTCGCTATGGGTCTGCAGAAACGCCGCAAAGGTTGGTAAATCCATGATAGAACAGGAACTGCAGCGTAAATTTGAAGATTTCCGGGAATTGGGAATCCCTAGTCTTGTTCCGCGAGCAGGGCGGATTCATCAGGTAGACCGGATGGTTTCTACCGTGATCGGTGCCCGCCGGTCGGGTAAAAGTTTCCGTGTGCTGCAATTTGCGGAAGAAATGATAGGTGAAGGGCTGCTGCCCTCGCTGGATCATGTGTGCTCGGTAGATTTCGATAATCCGATCCTTGCAAATCTGTCTGCAACTGATTTGCCTTTGATCCAGAAGACCTTTTTGAAGCTGAATTCCTCTTTCACGCTCAAAACGCCCCTGCTTTTCATCTTTGATGAGATTCACCGGATAGAAGGCTGGGAAGACTATGTGATAGACCTCTCGCGGAATGTTCATTGGAAGGTTGTTGTTACTGGCTCCTCATCGAAGTTGCTCAAGGATGACATTGCCACATCGCTTCGGGGAAAATCCGTGACTTCTCCCGTATATCCCCTTTCTTTTGCCGAGTATCTGCGGTTTCAGAATTTCAGGGAAAAACCCGCTTCGACGAAGGGGCAGGCGGTCATTCGCTCACTCTTCGATGATTACCTCAAGTGGGGTGGATATCCGGCCTTGCCGAAGACGGCTGAATTTTCAAGGGTGACGCTTTTACGCGAATATTTTGACACGATGATCATGAAGGATATCGTGGAGCGGTACAATGTAAGCAAGCCTCGACAATGCATGCATTTGTACAACTATTTGCTCTCCAATATGGGGCGTCCCTATACCTTGAAAAGTGCATACGAGTTTCTCAAGCAAAGCGGATATGCAACAAGTCGTGATGCTGTACGTGATTATGTTGCCTGGGCCGAGGATGCGTGGTTGCTTTTTACCGTCCCCATTTTTTCCCAATCACAGAAGGAACAGGAACGGAATTATCGTAAGATTTACTGCATTGACTGGGCTTTGGCGATCCACAATAGCATGGTCTGGGATGGTTCGTATTCACGGGCTTTGGAAAATATGGTTTTCATCCAATTACGCCGGATGTTTCCGCAGGTGCGCTATTATTTAACGCGTAGCAAACGGCAGGAAATTGATTTTCTGGTCTCGGACGACAGGGGATCCCCCGTCATGGCAGTACAAGCTTGTATTAGCATTGCGCATCAGGACACGCTGAAGCGAGAGTGCGAACCTTTAGTGGCAGCTGCAAAGTATTTCGGGATCACGGATAATTTGATTGTAACATTAGATGAGGAAACGTGTATTGAGGTGGATGGCATATTCATCCATGCGATTCCGGCCTGGAAGTGGAGTTTGCACGAGAATTCCGGTGCTGTGTAAAGAAATGGGGAGGTCTTGATGGGCGAGTATTTGTTTCCGGCGGAGTGGGAGCGGCATCGGGCAACGTGGCTGAGCTGGCCGCATAATGCGGAGACGTGGCCCGGTGAACGTTTGGCGCGTGTGCAGGCTGTATATCGTGAATTTATTGCGTTTCTTGCGCAGGGCGAAGATGTGCATATCGCGGTTCCGGATATCGAGACTGCGACCTGGTTACAGCACATCCTTCACGAGGAAGGCGCGCATACGGAGCGGATCTGGTTGCATTTATTTCCGACCAACGATGCGTGGTGCCGGGATCATGGGCCAAGTTTTGTTTTTGATAAGGCTGGTCATAAATGCATCGTGAATTGGGGATTCAACTCC
>SKVN01000065.1 GCA_007129405.1 Kiritimatiellia bacterium | reverse complement strand
TTGCTCGTATCGTTCAGAAAACCAACACTGCCCGCGTGTTACATACAACCAGTCACGTGGAGCACAAAACAACAGCATGCTAGCAGATCCCCAGTTGTTTTGTTGAAAAAATCGCGTGCAACCTGCAAATACGTTCCAATACGAACATTCCGCTTTGATTTGCGTTATGTTAGACTTGTGTTAGCAAGAGCGCACTGCCACAGCCGCGGCGCGCCACCAAACAAGGCATAAGTAAATTCCCAAAGCCTTGTCAATCAGGTCAACACGGTCAATCAGGTCATTCCGCAATAGCGTGCAGGATAAGTCGGCACAGATATACTTTGCGCCAAGCATGGATTTTCCTACTCTGCATTCGAGCAGGACAAGCCTCGGTTCAAGCCACACCAAGCGCGGGTGCTGGATCAACAAAAACGCTACTCACCAGAAAAAGCAGGCTCTTCTTTTTTGGATTTTTGCAACTTAGGCGTGAAAACAAGCGCCCCGTCTTTCTCGGATATATTTATAACGCCATTGCCCGTCATATCCCCGCGAAGTAACTGCTCTGCCATCGGGTCTTCCAGATAACGCGACAGAGCCCGGCGTAAAGGACGTGCCCCCATCTTTCGGTTGTAGCCTTGCTGCAACAAAAAGGCCCGCGCCTTTTTCTGTAAATGCAACCGCCAGCCCCGCACAGCAACACGATCGCGCACTTTCTGAAGCTCCAGTTCCAAAATCGTTTCAATATCCGCCTCGGACAACTCCCTGAACACAATCAGTTCATCAATCCGGTTCAAAAATTCCGGTTTGAAAGCGCGTTTGGCGGCCTCCAGCATGCGCTGCTTCAATTGCGCGTAATTGGCGGTTTCCGTCACATCGGCAAACCCCAGTCCACCAGCCATCGTGCCGCTGCCATGCCCGAGATTCGATGTCAAAATCACCACCGTATTGCGGAAGTCTATCTGACGACCCACGCTATCGGTGAGCTTCCCCTCTTCCAAAATCTGCAATAGCATATGCATCACATCCGGATGCGCTTTTTCCACTTCATCAAAAAGCACCACCGAGTATGGACGCCGCCGCACGCGCTCCGTCAATTGTCCACCTTCCTCATGACCAATATAGCCGGGCGGTGACCCAACCAGACGCGACACGTTGAATTTCTCCATATACTCGGACATGTCGATCTGAATCAACGCCTCGCGATCACCAAAAACAAACTCGGCTAATGTCTGGGCCAGCAACGTCTTCCCGACGCCTGTCGGACCAAGGAAAATAAACGAACCAATCGGCCGCTTCGGATCCTTTAAATCGGCCCGCGAACGACGCAATGCTCGCGCAATCGCACCCACCGCATCTTTCTGCCCCACAACCGCACGCCCAAGCTCATCCTCGAGATTCAGCATGCGGGCCAACTCCTGGCCCTCCATGCGCTGCAATGGAACGCCCGTCCACTTCGAAATCACCTGCATGATATCCTCCTCGGATACCTTCGAGCGGGTCTTCGCAAGCTCAGCCTTCCAAGCCGCAATCGTTGCATCCAGCTTTTCCCGTTCCACCCGCTCGCGATCCCGCAAGGTCGCAGCCTCCTCGAAATGCTGCTCGCGAATGGCCTTTTCTTTCGCTGCACACAACTTCTCGATCTCGGCCTCTTGCTCACGAAGATCGGGCGAGCGCGTACTGGACAGAATCTGCGCCCGCGCACCAGCTTCGTCTAGAATATCAATGGCCTTGTCCGGCAAGTGCCGGCCTGAAAGATAACGATCCGACAACCGCGCTGCCGCCTCTAGCGCCTGATCCTCGTAATCCACACCATGATGCTCTTCATAGCGCGAGCGCAATCCTCGCAGAATCTCGATCGTATGCGCAACACTCGGAGCCTCCACCCGCACGGTCTGGAAACGACGCTCCAAGGCGGCATCCTTTTCGATATATTTGCGATACTCATCCAGCGTAGTTGCCCCAATGCACTGTAACTCCCCTCTGGACAACGCGGGCTTAATGATATTCGAGGCATCCATCGTGCCTTCGGCCGAGCCTGCCCCGACGATCGTATGCAATTCATCAATGAATAAGATGATATTGCCAGCGCGGCGGATCTCGTCCATCACCGCCTTGATACGTTCCTCGAATTGACCACGGTATTTTGTTCCCGCAATCATTAAAGCCATATCCAGCGTAACGACCTTGCGATTCCGCATGCTTTCAGGCACATCCCCGTCTGCCATCGCCTGGGCAAGCCCTTCCACAACCGCCGTTTTGCCAACGCCCGCATCCCCCAGCAAAACCGGATTGTTCTTATTGCGGCGGCATAAAATTTGAATGACACGCTCCAACTCTGCTTCCCGGCCAATCACGGGATCCAACAAACCTTCCCGCGCCATTTGGGTCAAATCACGCCCGAAGGCATTCAAGGCTGGGGTCTTGGGATCTTTTTTCTGCACCTCGGCCGGCTTGCCCTTGGCCGTAGACGCTTCCTCCTCGTCAGAAGGATCAAAATTCGGATCCAACTCCCGCATCACTTCTTTACGCGCACCTGCTAAATCCACCTCTAAATTACGCAGCACTTGCGCAGCCACGCCTTCTCCCTCACGCAACAAGCCCAGCAAAATGTGCTCGGTCCCGACATACGTATGATTTAAGCTCTGCGCCTCCACCAACGCCAACTGCAATACCTTTTTCGATCGAGGCGTAAAAGGCACGTTCCCCTCTACTTTTGTCTCGGGACCTTGACCAACCGCACTTTCCACTTCTAAACGAACCGCCTCGAGAGAAATACCCAATCGTTCCAAAACCGTCACGGCGACACCTTCGCCAAGCGCAATAAGACCAAGCAGTAAATGCTCCGTGCCAAGGTAAGGATGATTAAACCGATCTGACTCACGCCGCGCCAAATTGATCACCTGCTGGGCGCGTGGAGTAAAATTATTAAAACCACCTGAATTACTCATACTAGCTCCACTGTATCTAGTGCTTGCTGCAAATAACGGGCACGATACTGATCCCGATCTACAACAGCAAGCGATTTACCAAAATGAAATTGCAAGTGGCCAGGCTGAACGTCTCGCAACAAACGCTGCAGCAATGCAGGATCCACCCCTCTGATCAGACCACGATCCAATCCCAACAGAATCGCAGATAAATTTTCCAAAGCTTCTCCCGTCGTCAATAACCGGGCATGGCGCAAAAGGCCATACGCTCTCGCTACGGCATCCTCCAATGCCCATGGCCGTACTTCCGACAAGCGCACGCGCGCATCGCACTCCGCTCGCAATACCGAACATACCATATCCTTAACATCATGCAATGTACCAAGCTCATCGACGCCCAACGTCTTCTGATTCGAAATCTGACAAAACCCTCCATACGCATTGGATCCTTCACCACTTACACCGCGCACGGCAAATCCTGTGCGTTCCAGACCTCGCACCACAGCATCCAATTCACCCAATAAACGTAAACCAACCAAATGCACCATCACGCTGGCACGAATCCCCGTCCCGACATTGCTCGGACAGGCCGTCAGATAACCGAAACGAGGAGAAAAGGAAAATGCCAACAACTGCTCCATCCTTGCATGCAAATCCGCTGCCACAGACCATGCGTCTTGCAAGGCAAATCCGGGAGCCACACTCTGGATACGCAAATGATCTTCTTCATTTACCATTACAGATAATCGCCCACTCTCCTCATACATTACACCACAGCTCTCATCTCCCGACGCCAACTCGGCACTAATCAACTGGCGTTCTTGCAGCATGATGCGTTGCAGTGGATTAAGCCCGCCCACAGCCTGAACCTGGAGATTCTCGAAATCAGGCATCGCACATAACGCCTCGACCACACGTTCCCACACACCAGCACGAGTCGGTGCATCTGCCCAACCAGGAAAGGCAATTCCCTCCAGATTACGGGCCAGTCGAATGCGGCTACTGTATACCACTGCATTACACGCTTCGGCTTGCAAGGCGTTCCCTCTTGGTATTTCACCGGCTTTCATCAAAAGAAAATTCTCCCTGTTGAACATCCTGACGGCTCTGTCTCCTCCGGATAACATCCCGCAACCGGCCCGCCTCTTCATAGTCTTCTCGGATA
>SKVN01000050.1 GCA_007129405.1 Kiritimatiellia bacterium | reverse complement strand
GCCTCGATGAAGGACCAGCTCTGGGGTATGCGTGGATGCAGTCGGATGCCATCTGTCTGTGCATCAAGTCCGAGATATCCGAAGACGGCAGCTTCCCAGAGGACGGCATAGGCGGAGATGTGCATGCCGATTGACGTGTTGCCATTTACATCGTCGAGATCGAGTCGACTGCCTTTCTGGAAGAAGGGCACAGACTCGGGGATAAGGTCGCTGACCGCAGCAGAGAGAGCCATGCCCGGTAGGCTAAGTGAAGATCCATGCAAGGTGCGCTCGGCGTAGAAACGCCAGGTGTTTTGACGGATTTCTTGCGAATAGTCTTCGGGAAAGAGGTGAAAGGAGGCAACAACGTCGGGCTGTTTGACGGCCATTGTATGCGAACAGAATTTTTCGTGGACGCCCCGAATATCGGGGTCGAGTTTGAAGTAACCATCGAATTCCTCGATCACACCATTGGCATCGGGGGGGATGATATATAGGTTTTGTGCGACATTTCTTAAATCATCGACTTCCTCGTCATCGAGGCCAATGCGCTTGCGTGTATTGGCAGTACGCGGATCGTTTGCAATTGTTACCGCGTAGGCGATGTTCCACTGTGCCATGCGGCTAATGAAGGGATTGTTGTCGGCCCATGTGTGGTATTGATCGGGACAGCCGATATCGAGGATTTCGTAACGTTGCTTCTGTTCGTTCCAGGTTGTGCGGCTGGCAAAGAAGCGGGCGGTTTCAAAAACGACTTCTGCACCGTATTTTTCCAGAAACGCGGAATCGTCTGTCACGCGATCATAGAGCATGATGGCATAGGCGGTATCGGCGGATATGTGAAGCTCGCGGTCTTGTAGGTTGAGCCAGGGTGCGGTTTCTTCTTTGCCAGCGTTTCCGGTTTCCCAAGGTGTTTGTGCACCTCGGTAGCCCCATGCTTTCGCGTTCGCGCGGGCAGCATCTAGTAGGTTGTAACGATACATGATGAGGTTACGCGCCTGTTCGGGGTTCGTGTATAAGAAATACGGGAACATATGGAAATCGGTGTCCCAGAATACCATAAAGCGATAGCCTTCGCCGGTGAGACCTTTGATGGGCACGCTTACATGGGCGTTGTCGTGGCACAGCGCCATTTCGAGATGAAGCTGGCCGTGGCGGAGACCTTCGGCGGTTAGAGGATCGGAGCCTATTTCCATGGTGTGATCCCGCAGCGCTGTAACGGCGGCCGTGATATGTTCGTCTCGCACGGTATGGTATCCTCTGGCGAGGGCTTCTCTGGCTAGCTGAGCAGGATCGGCTTCGTTTGGCAGGGACACGGCTACGATGGTTTCGACGATTACTTTGTTGCCTTCCCGGATGGGATTCCATGCCATTGCCATACGGATGGTATCGCGCTGGTTGGGAGGGGGGGCGGCTGGTGCGTTTGTCTCAACGTTTGCCCTCACCGACACAAGGTCGGCGGGCGGCTGGCGATCAGCTGTTCCGTTGGGCATCCCCAGAATACAGGTCAGTTGGTGGTTGTTATCCTGATGTGTTTCATCGGCAATCGAAAAAAGGCGGATGTCGCGTACATTGGTGACGGTGGTGTTGAAGCTCGGGATGACTTCGAGCGAGGCACTGGGATCCTCGCACTGGAGTTCGTAGCGCCAGCCTATGAGTTGGCGATTGTGCCAGCTAACCCAACGTTCGGAATCGGCGATGCAGCGGCACTGTGCGCCGTCGCGGAACACGATGCGGCGTGTGAGACGGGCTTCGTCCATGTGCAGGGCCCGTTCAATGGTTAACAGTTCGGTTTGTGCCGGATTGGTTTTCTGTCCATTGATTTTGATTGTGATGGTAAAGGGATTCGGGAGGTTCGGGAGCGTGTAAAGATCAGGGTCTTTGGTGCCATCCTTGTATTCTGCGAGTCGCTGGGGGTGCACTAAGATGTGGTCGGGGGAATGCAGGGGCACCAATTCGCGCGGGGCGTAGGTATAGGTTCCTGCAATATAAAAGCCTGCTGTGGCAGGGTCGAGAATGTCTTCATGGTGGCCGCGTAAGCCCATACGTCCATTTCCTAAAAAGAATTGTGATGCCCAGCGTGCCTCGCGGGGAGCATCAAGACCCTCTGTTCGCAATACCAGCGGAGCCGCTCCACGCATCATGTTATCCACAAGGTTGGTATTCTTATTCATGTTGTTTGGGGTTTGGCGTAATGATGTTCGTATAGGCGGCGGCAGAGGACTGCCGCCCTCCAGGAATATGTACGGCGATGCGCAGTCGTTTCCCTATGCATCCTCGGCATCCTCTTTCTCGTTTTCCGGGGATGTATTGGGGTCCACTTCTTCCGGATCTTCCCGATCTTCGGGTGTTTCCGGTTCTTCTGGTAGCTTTTCTTCTTCGACCGCGCTGGTTTCTTCTGTGTCTGTTTCTTCTGGCGGTTGCCGTGTCTGGGTGCCGCCTTGTGTTAGAGCGATGACATCGGCGGCACGGGCAGCGGTGCGAAAAATGATGACGGTGGAATCTGATTGGGGAGAAACGAGGTTTTGCAGGAGACGATTGCGAGGCTGGGAACGTCCTGTACCGGCCGGGCTTATGGTAGAGACGATGCCGATGGCATTGCCGTACGTATCGATGATTGCGGATCCGCTAGATCCGGGAGCCCAATCGGTTGTGACGGCGAGTCGTGCCACTTCCACGCCGTCCTTGTCTTCATAGTGGAAACGGTTGACGATGCCGTGGCTGAAATATCCTGCACGTCTTAGGGGGTAGCTGTAGCACCACGCATCGTCGCCGGGATACACATTCACATTCAACGGAAGATAGGGAACGGGCTTGTCGACGGCGACGCGGATGATGGCTACGTCTGTTGGGGCATCCGAGGCAAGGACTTCGACAACGGGGTAAAATGTGCCGTCGTCGCTGGCGGCGATCAGATAGCCTTCACGATAGTCACGTGCGCTGGGATCGATAACATGTTGGCAGGTGGCAACGAGTCCGTAGGGATTGATGAAGAAACCGCCCGCAAGGGATTGGTGCCAGTTATCGCAGCGATTGCATAGATAATGAAAGCCGACACGCACGTGGGCGGCGCGGCTTTGCTCCCAGATGGTACGACTGTGCAGTGGTATGGAGTTCGGCTGGGGTAGACTCGTCGTAAAGTGTTTTCTGTTCATTTGCTCTGCTACTTGCTCGAGCGATAGCAGTATGCCTTTTTCACGGGCCTCATTCGCGGCTTGAATCAGGTTGCGTGATGGTCCGCCCCTGTCGCGCATGATCGGCACACCGGGAGCCTGGGCGAAAATGCTTTGCATATGAACTGTGCTCATGCATGCAAGAATCAATATTATAAGATATTTATATGTGACCATCGGGTTTCCTTACTTGTAGGGATGGGTATTGCACGATAGAGCCATCCTGCATGCTCGGGCAACTTCCGTCAATCATGGATCGCGTATTTTGGATGTGTAATTTTGCTATTTGCGTCTCCGGGTTGACGAAAGACGTGCGCGGTGGCGATAAATGGCGAGCAGTATCAGGCCGTATTGGGCTCCCAGGATGGACCCCATGAGTATTTCGCCAAGGATGATGGAAGGGAGGGGGAGGCGGTCTATTAACGGATAGCCGACAAACAGGTTCCAGGCAGGGTGCGTGGGTTCCATGCCGGTCATGCGTCTGACGACGGCCGGAAATACTGCCAGTGTGCCGATGGCGTATGACCAAAGACACCAGCGGGCGATCGCAGATGATAGGGTCGGAACGTTTGGCGCGGCGACGGCGGCGGCAGGGGACTGCCGCCCTTCAGGGATGCGTGCGGCGCACCAGGCCTGTATGACGGGCTTGATCGTGCACACCGTGGCGCAGAGCATACCGAAACCAAAATGGAATGTTGATTGAGCCATGTTAGCCTTTGTTTTCCGCAGAGGTTTCCAATAGACGCAGTTCACGCCATGCGGCCAGCATGGGCAAGGCGATAATGATCGTAAAGAGCGTATTGAAAATGGGGTTGTAGGGTTCAAGCCAGGTACCTTCGATGGCATCAATCCAGATGTGCAAAAAGAAAATGTTGGACCAGGCTGTCCGGTGCAGTTGGTAGTAGAGATCCATATGGCCGACGAGCTTGGGAAGATCCGGGACAACGGCCCATCCTGCGCAGATTAGCATGGCAAGGGGGGTGATGATCAGCATGGGCAAGGATGCTCGTCGGTTGCGTTTGCAGTAGATGATGCCAGCAATGATGACAGGAAAGATGGCGCCAAATAGTGGATGATGCATATTACGGGGACTCCGGTAGTTCGGGTACTCTGACCCAATCTCGTAATTCTCGGACACGGCGGTAGGCTGCATTGGCCCCGGCATTGTCTCCTAGTGCTTGTCGCCGCTGTCCGAGTGTTTGCCAAAGAATATAGTTGTTAGGGTCATACTGTGCAGCTTGTGCCAGAAGGTCAACAGCCATATGGCGTTGTTCTGGTTCGTGTTTTTGCCAGAGTATGGCAGAGCATCTACGCCATACGAGCGGGTAGGTTGGGGCGGCGCGCAGGGCGCGCAGGATTTTAGCGGGTGGTGCGGATGCAATCATACTGGGTGCGTCGAGGCTGAGGTTGGCGGGCAGCGTCAGGATTGCCAGTAGCAGGCCAATGCCTACAACCATCGTATGTGTACCCGACACAGGCATATTTGCGTTCGACAGGGGTGCTGGCCATGCGAGAGCAACAAGGGCGGCGAGAGAAATTGTGTAGATGGGGAGTCGGAAAGGGAAGTCTACGGTGGCATGCGTTGCGGCAGCGGCTAATGCCCCTGCCGCTGCTGGTAGCCAAGGCGATGGGAACGAATCCTGTTTGTTGTCCTTTTTTATTATTTTTTGCAGGATGATCCAGGCGATGGCAAGGGCTAATAGGGTGCCAATGATGCCGGTTTCAGCTAGCCATTGTACATATTCGTTTTCAGCAAAATCCCGTGTGGCGCGTTCCGAAGTCAAGCGGTGTTGGGGATAGACAGCTCGAAAGGCATTGGGGCCGGCACCTATAACGGGGTACGCCTTTGCTACTTGGAGGCTGTCGCGCCAGGCATCAAAGCGCATGCTGGCTGCTTCGATGGTTGCTGGCGAGCGCCACTGGATTAATCTTGCGTGCAACATGGGAACTTGATGCACGATAACGCCGCAGCCGAGTACGAATAATATAGACAGGGCATATGCGAGCACTTTTTGTTTCCAGGGAAGTTGTAGGGAGATGATGAAGGTGGTGGTAAGAAGTCCGGTGAGACATGCCAATGTGCCACCCCGGGACATCGAAAGGAGCACGCCACTCGACAAGAAAATGGTGATCAGCATGCTGACCGCTGACCAGACGTAATGGCGGCATTTCATGGCGTGTATTGTGGCGCATAAGGCAACTGGGGCAAGGATTGCGAGAAACCCTGCGTAATGATTGCGATTGATAAATCCTGCCATCGGGCCTGGTAGACCATGTGGTATGGGTATGATCCAATAGAGAGTATCTCCTTGTGGGAATACCCATTTGCCGAGAATGCCTAGCGTAGTGGCAATCACGCCAATCAGCAATAGTGCCGCTAGCAAACGAATCCTGAGCTGAGGGGATGCGTGACGAGAGATGTTCCATGCGGCGAAGCTTGCAATAAACAAGAGTAGGAAGCGAAGCGAGCCTGCTTGGTTACGAGTTAAGGTAAACAGATTTGAGATTCTGGCGTTGATCATGTTGGTATTGCTCAGTTCTTGTATGGTCTCTGCTGCGATGTGATTTGCCTCTGCCCTGATGGGTGACAGGCCATGAAAAAAAAGGGGTAGGGGAAGAATCATGATACACAGGAAGAGAAAGAGCAGCCAAACAGGTGAGCGCCAATCTGCAGTTTTGCAGGTGTTGTCGTGTTGCAGCAGGATGGGTAGGGCCGCTGCTGGTAATAAGACGGCGGCTGTTTGCAGGGACCAGGGGTAGATTCCGCCGCCTGCCATAGAAAGCAGCAAGATGATGGATGTTAGCAGCATTACGGCTATTGCGAGCATGTGAGGAATTGTAGCGTTTTGCCGTGGGATGGAAAGTCTTGAATGTGATGGGGGGGGCGTGAAATAAGATTTCACAGCGTAGGCATTAGGCTTCTGCTAAAATATTGGGGATTGAATATCCAACAAGGAATTTCCAATCATCAAGTTTGCGATGAAAGCGCGACTCACTTAGCGTCCCTGCCGCAATCCACGCCATCGATCAAATCGATGCCCTTGTCACGTCGCCGACCCCGGCACTCCGTGCCAACCCAAAGCGGTGAGTTCGCTTCGCTCGTCACCGCACTCCAAAGGGGGCTAACATCGTGCAGAATAGAAAACGAAACCACAAGATCCTGTTATACAACAATGAGGTTACAGACTAGGGGGGCTATTTTGTGGGGCAAAGCTTGCGCAGGGCTTTTCGAATCGCCGAAATGGTTGTGTCTGTTGTTTCCAGATAAAAGGGAGCCTTGGCAATTTGATCGGGAGCGTGGGCGTCTGATGAGGTGATCACGGGGATGTCGGGATAGCGTTGCTGGTATTTGTTGGCTTCTGGTGCGAGGACTTCAATGGCATCGTATTTTCCGGGGGGTAAAAAGCCGAGCTGTGATTCGACGCTAAAAGATGGCCGGTTGATATGCGCCGGAATAAACAGTCCGCCCCGGCGGTGGGTTTCGTCCTGTACCTCCGAGAGGGAGTGCTGGATGGCGGATGTGAGGAGGCGATCAATCATCGTGATGATGTTTTCCTGTTCATCCACGACGGGTTGGTCCCCGAAGCGGTCAAGGTTCAGAGTGATATCTGGCAGGGCATTCCAGACCCACTTGCCCATTTCCAGTGCTGGTTCGGGGGCGTCGAAGAGGGCGAGGACATGGCATTCCTCTGCTGTTGTGATTTCGAGTCCGCATAGGGGTATGACCCCTACTTTTTGGCACGCGGTCGCAAATGCCGGTGTATTCCGGGCCGAATTGTGATCGGTCAGGGCAAGCATACCGATTCCTGCAATGGCGGCTTCCTCGGCGATGAAGCGGGGGCTCATCTCGAGCGAGGCACAAGGGGACAAGCAGGAGTGGTTATGGAAGTCGGCAAGCATTACGACTGCAATAGTTTGCCGACAGCGCAGGATGTTTCAAATTGGTTGGTTTGGGTGCGGTAGACGGCGATTTGTTCTTTTTGTGCAGACGCCAGTGTGTCATCGGGAACCGTACGATCGTTGCATACGACGATAGCTTTGATGCCGGCCAGGGATGCAACTGCCACGGTGTTGTTGTGTGCTTGGATCGTAATCAGCAGATCGGCGTCATGGGCATTGGCCATCACATCGCTGAGAAGGTCCGATGTATAGGCGCTGGTGATGGCGTTAGCATCCGCTCCTTCGAGCAGCGTTTCCCACTGGCAGGTGCGGGCCATGTCTTTTATGTTCATGTTGCATTCTCCTTTTGTTTTTTGTCGAGATGTATCACGACCTTCACCGTGGTTCCCACATTGGGTTCCGAATGAATAAAAAACTCGTCCGAGACGCGTTTGGCATTGGGTAGACCTAGGCCGGCACCGAATCCGAGTGATTTGATCCATTCGTTGGCCGTTGTGAACCCTTCGGTCAAAGCGAGGTCTACATTTTCAATGCCTGGTCCACGGTCCTGAACAAGGATTTCAACGGCATCCGGTGTGATTCGGTAGCTGATGGTGCCACCGATGGAGTGTACAACCTGATTCATTTCCAGCTCGTAAGAGGCAATCGCGATCCGTTTGACGAGGCTACGGTCAACATGGTGATCGACGAGATGTTTTTTGATTGTCGTGGAGGCCTTGCCGCCGTTTTCAAAGTCGTGTTGTCGGGTGTGGAAGACACGGTTGAGTTCGAGGCCGGGGGTTACCTCGTTATCAAGCATGGATTCGAATTTGGAGACCTGTTGCAGCAAGCGGTTGACAAGTGTTACGTTGATATCGCGGACTGAAATGATGCCGGTCAGGCGTTGCGCGGCATTCAACACAGGGAAACGGCCAAAGCGATATTTGCTGAAAGTGGAGATGGCCATGGATAGTGGCATATCCTCTTCGAGTGTAACCACGCGTTCGGTCATGCAGGTTGAGACGGGTACATTCAGCTTGCCCTGTTGAAGGGCTTCAATCAGATCTTGCACGCTCACAATTCCGAAGAGGCGGCCTTCTTCAGCGATAGGGAGTCCGCTTACGCCGTGATCCCGCATGAGATGCTGGACGGTTGACATAGGGGTGTTGCGTTCCACAGTGATGGGGTCGGTTGACATGACCTCGCGAATGGTTGTGGAATAGATGACCTCTACCAGCGTAAGAGGGGATTTTTCAGGGCTGAGGTCTGGTAGGCGGTTCATGCGGGGTCCCCTTTGTCTTCGAGTGCTTTTCCTATTGCGAGGCATGCTGCGAATTTGGTTAGTGCGGTTCCTAGCAAAGGGATGCTCAGATCTTTGGCCAATTGGATGAGACTGGCAGGGGGACGCTTGTCGTTCACGAGAATTACCCCTGTGGCACCAACAAGATCGGCCGTCCGGATCATTTGGTCGGAGGCCAGTGATGTTACCAGGACAAAGTCATCCAGATGTGCCACCAGGACATCGCTCATCAGGTCGGACGCGATAACGTGTTGTACTGGTCGCGTTTCCATCTCCGAGGAAGATACAAATACTGTAGCATCTAAAGTGGGAATGAGGTTGGCAAACGTCATGATGCAATTCCTTTCGAGTTGGCGTTTTCAGCTGTAGAAACAATGAGATAAAAGAGTTTTTCGACTTCCAGCGCAAGGCTGACGTTCTGGACGTGGCAATCGGGGGCAGATTTTACCGGTACGGCGGCAAAGTTCAAGATGCCATGGATACCGCACTGGCGCAAGGTTTCAAGCATCGTGAGGGTCGCGTCCTCGGGGACGGTCAGGACGGCGACTTGAATGCCATGATTTTTGATAAAGGCTGCGAGTTGGTCGACCGGCAAGATGGGTACGGGAGCATCAGAATTGATGCGGGCGGGATCGACATCAAAACCGGCGGCAACGCGGATTTGGTCGTTTGCGAAGCCCTTGTGGTTTATGAGGGCCAAGCCTAGTTTGCCACACCCGACGATGATGATTTTTTGTTCCTGATCCTTGCCAAGTAGCGTGTTTAGGCGTTCGATCAATTCTTCGACAACATATCCTCCCCGCCGTTTTCCTGTAATGTTACAGGTGGCGAAATCCTTGCGTACCAGTGAGGAGGAAATCCCAAGCGCATCACTAAGGTTGTCCGAAAAGACCCGGACCAAGCCGAGTGACTGCAGCTTCTGAAGAATTTTTTTGTACTGCGATAGTCGTTTTATTATGTCATGTTCCATTGTTAATATGCTCCATTTGTAACATTAATAATAAACAAATAATTGAAATGTGTCTGATAATCAAGGTTTTTTTGTTGCCATCGAAATGTTTAGTCACATAAACATTTAAAAATAACAAAAAAAAGATTTGATTGTGTCATATTGCTTTGTTATGAATGGTGCACGATATTCACAGGCAGGTATGGGCGGGGTGGTTTTCTCGCATGCTGTTTGTATAGTGAAACATAGTGGCGGCAACGACATGTTGCTGATGGCAGGAGGTAGACTTTGAGTGAGGAATGTGTGCAGGTTGCCGATTCGGCGAATGATGAAAAGCTGACGCCGGAATTGGTGGCATTTGTTGAGGAATGGAAGCCGCAACCGGGGAATGTGATCATGGTATTACACCAGGTGCAGGAGCATTTTGGTTATATTCCGCGTTCGGTGGCTTTTGAAGTGGCGGAGCGTTTGGACGTTCCGGTGGCAAAGGTGTACGGCGTCATCACCTTTTATCATTTCTTCCGGATGGTGCGTCCGGGGCGGCATTCGATTGCGGTTTGTATGGGTACCGCCTGTTATCTCAAAGGTGGGCAGGAGTTGATCAACGAGTTGGAGATGCTGCTGGGTTGTAGCAATGGTAGCGTGACTGATGACGGGGAATTCGGCATAGAGGCTGTCCGTTGTATCGGTTGCTGTGGATTGGCACCCGTTCTGACGGTGGATGGGGAGGTGTTTGGTAATTTAACACCGGATGATTTGCCGGGCATTCTGGCGCAGTACCGGGGCAAATAGGCATGCACGCCTCGATATGTGATCAATTGCTGGATCTCGTGCAGAATGCAATTGAGGCTGGGGCCACAGAGATCACGGTGAAGTGGCGGGAAGCAGCGTCTTGGCAAGAGTTATCGGTTTCGGATAACGGTTGCGGGATGTCGGTCGAGACACAAAGCAAGGCCCTTGACCCTTTTTATACGGATGGGCGCAAGCACAAGCACCGGAGAGTGGGGCTGGGCTTGGCCTTTTTGCGGCAGATGGTTGAGGATACGGGTGGGCGCTGGGAGCTGGTGTCCGAGGTGGGTCGCGGTACGGAGGTTAGATTCCGTCTAGAGCGGGCGCATCCGGATGTTCCGCCGCCCGGGGATCTGGCGGGAGCCGTGGGTGCGTTGATGATGTTCCCTGGTGATTACGAATTGCGTTTCATTCGGGAGACGGAGGCAGGGGAATATAGGTTGACTCGCAGTTCATTGCGAGAGGCTTTGGGCGATTTGGAAACATCAGCGTCTTTGGTGCTGATGCAGGAATATATTGCCTCGCAAGAAGAGGCTTTGCAGAAAGGATAGAGGAATGGGAGCCATGACACGGGGACAATTGCAGGCGTTTCGTGCGGAAAAGCAGCGTGAGGTTACGGCGCAACGAGAAGCGGGTGTTGGTAGCAGCACAGTAATCATTGTGGGCACGGGTACCTGTGGTATTGCCGCAGGGGCGGAGGTGACGTTGCATGCGATCGAGGACGAGATAGCAAAACATGCGGTAGCCAATGTGGTGCTCAAACGTACGGGGTGCATGGGGCTTTGTGCCAGCGAGCCTTCGGTAGAAGTTGTTAAGCCGGGGATGCCGGGGATTCTTTATGGTAAAGTGGATGCAGCCGTGGGCCGTCGCATTGTACAGGAACACATTATAAACGACCAGTTGGTGGGCGAATATATATTCGACAAACCAGCCGCTGACATTATGCAGTAAAAAACGAGAGAGACAGAGGGATTTATGGCCTATCAAAAGTATATATTGGTATGCAGCGGGGAGAGCTGTGACGCTGACAAGAATCATGTGCTTCAGGAAGCATTGCAGCACGAGATTGGTGCTGCCGGTCTTGGCGCAACGGTACAGGTCGTTAAGACGGGCTGTTTTGGCTTCTGTGCAAAAGGCCCCATGGTGAAGGTATTGCCCGAGGAAACGCTCTATGTAGAAGTGCAGCCGTCCGATGCGGCAACCATCGTACAGGAACATCTTGTTGGGGGTAAGCCTGTTGCGCGTTTGTGCTATGACCGGCAGCAAAGCAAGACGCATGCAAAGCTGGACGACATCGATTTTTACCAGAAGCAGGTACGTATTGTGCTGCGCAACTGTGGTGTGATCGATCCGGACTCCATTGACGAGTATATAGCGCGCGATGGCTATGTAGCACTGGAGAAGGTGTTGTTCGATATGACACCCGAGGATGTGATAGCCGAGCTGCGCAAGTCTGATTTGCGCGGACGGGGTGGTGCTGGATTCCCGACATGGCGCAAGTGGGAGTTTACGCGCCAGGTTTCGAATCCCGAAAAATATGTGATGTGCAACGCGGACGAAGGTGATCCGGGGGCTTACATGGACCGTAGCACGCTGGAGGGTGATCCGCATTCGATTCTCGAGGCGATGATGATAGCGGGGTATACCTGCGGTTCTTCGAAAGGGGTTATTTACATTCGGGCCGAATATCCGTTAGCGATTGCACGTTTGAAGCGGGCGATTCGCCAGGCCAAGGACTACGGGCTGATGGGTGATAAGATTTTGGGGACGGATTTCTGTTTTGATATCGAGATCCGGTTGGGGGCCGGGGCTTTTGTCTGCGGTGAGGAAACGGCACTGATTGCCTCGACGGAAGGGAATCGGGGCATGCCGCGTCCGCGTCCACCTTTCCCCGCCGTCAAGGGGCTTTGGGACAAGCCGACGGTGATTAACAATGTGGAGACCTATGCCAGTATTCCGGTCATTATCATGAAGGGGGGCGATTGGTATGCTCGGATCGGCACGGAGACCTCGAAGGGTACCAAGGTTTTTGCCTTGACGGGCAAGGTCAAGAATTCGGGTCTTATCGAGGTTCCGATGGGAACGACCTTACGCGAAATTGTCTTCGGGATCGGAGGTGGCATCATCGGCGGCAAGACGTTCAAGGCCGTCCAGACGGGTGGGCCTTCCGGTGGTTTGATTCCCGAGGAATATCTGGATACACCGATTGATTATGAAAACCTGAGCAAGCTGGGATCCATCGTCGGGTCCGGCGGCATGATTGTCATGGATGAAGATGACTGTGTGCTTGATGTGACCAAGTTCTATCTTGACTTCTCGGTAGATGAAAGTTGCGGAAAATGTGCCCCGTGCCGTATTGGTGGCAAGACGTTATTGACGCTTCTGGATCGTATATCCAAGGGAACGGGCACGGAGGATGATCTTGCGCACATGAAGCAACTTTCGGTTGCCATGCAGCGTGCCTCCCTGTGTGGTTTGGGGCAGACTACACCGAATCCGGTTTTATCGATTATCCGGCATTTTGAAGATGAGTTGAATACACACATCAAAGATCGCCACTGTCCGGCTGGAAAATGTACGGCGTTGGTACGTTTTGATATTGATGCCGAGGCTTGTATTGGTTGTACCGTTTGTGCACGCCGCTGTCCCGTGAATTGTATATCGGGTGAGCGGAAACAGGTACATGTGATTGACCAGGAACGCTGCGTGAAATGTGGTGCCTGCCTGGATGCGTGTAAATTTAATGCTGTCATCAAATCGTAGAAAGACAAGGTGGATATCATGACAAAACTTGAAATCAATGGAATTGCCGTGGAGGTTCCGGAGGGGACCACGATACTGAAGGCGGCCGAGCTGGTAGGGGTAAAGGTTCCGCGGTTGTGTTATCACGAGGATTGTGAGCCATGGGGGGCCTGCGGGATCTGCGTGGTCAAAGTGGAGGGTTCCCCGAAGATGGTGCGTGCATGTGCGACACCCTGCGGAGAGGGGATGCAGGTCAAGACACACGATACGGAACTCTACGATGTGCGTCGGACCGTGCTGCAATTGATTCTTTCGCGACATCCGAATGAGTGTTTGAGTTGTGCCCGGAGCGGCAACTGCGAGTTGCAGACACTATCCGAGGAATTCGGGATTCGAGAATTTGATTTTCCCAAACGTTTGAGTGAGCTACCGATCGACAGTTCGACGCCGTCGATTGAAGTGAATCCCGTGAAGTGTATTTCCTGTGGTCGTTGTGCGGCGGTCTGTCAGCAAATACAGGGCGTTTGGGCACTGGAATTTCTGGGGCGCGGGGATGAAATGCGGATTGCCCCCGCGGCTGATGTTCAATTGAACGATAGCCCTTGCATCAAATGCGGGCAGTGTTCGGCGCATTGTCCGGTAGGCGCAATCTACGAAAAATCCGACAGCAAGCAGGTGCATGTTGCGCTGGCAGACGAGGAGAAATACTGCGTGGTGCAGATTGCGCCTGCGGTACGTGTTGCCATCGGCGAGGCGTTTGGGTACGAGAGTGGAGAAATTCTTACCGGTAAATTGTATGCGGCGTTGCGTCGCCTCGGCTTCAAGGCGGTATTCGACACAAACTTTTCGGCGGATCTCACGATTATGGAAGAAGGAACCGAGTTTATTCATCGTATGAAGGGGGATGGGCCGCTGCCGTTGATCACGAGTTGCTGTCCGGCCTGGACGGATTATATGGAAAAGTTTGCGTCCGATTTTGTGCCAAACTTTTCCACGGCCAAAAGTCCACAGCAGATGATGGGCGCGGTTGCTAAGACCTATTATGCTGAAACCATCGGTGTGAAGCCCGAAAACATTTTTATGGTTTCGATTATGCCCTGCACCGCGAAGAAGTATGAATTGACGCGGACAGAAGACATGTATTCTACAGGATACAAGGATGTGGATGTCGTATTGACCACGCGAGAATTGAGTCGCATGATCAAATCCGCAGGTGTGGATTTCCGTAATCTACCCGAGGAGGAGGCTGATTCCATTCTGGGTACTTATGCGGGGGCGGGTACACTCTTTGGCGTTACCGGTGGTGTAATGGAAGCTGCGTTGCGTACGGCCGTGACCTTAATGACCGGCAAGAAGTTACCGAAAGTCGAGTTCGAGGATGTTCGTGGACTCGAAGGGGTAAAAGAAGCTGCATTGGATGTCGGCGGTCAGGAAGTGCGTATTGCCGTGGCGCATACTATGAGCAATATTGAGCAGGTACTGGACAAAGTGCGTGCAGCCCGCGAGAAAGGCGAAGAGACGCCTTATCACTTTATCGAGGTGATGGCTTGTCGCGGTGGTTGTATTGGTGGCGGTGGTC
>SKVN01000151.1 GCA_007129405.1 Kiritimatiellia bacterium | reverse complement strand
GATGATGCGGATGTGTAACTGGTGTCGAAGTGTTGGGAGTCTGGTTTACGAGAACGGCGACGAGATCGGATTACGAGTCGGCAAAATAAATCGTTTACCGTTCTCGTCGCCGTTCTCGTGAACCGAAAAGGGAAGGCAATGTGGTGTTAATGGGGAAGTTACAACCTAGTAGGGGCACTTTGAGTGCCAAGATGATGCAGGCGCGAAACTATTTACACTTAATCGACACACTTACTCGTTTACACTTACTCGAAAGTCAGTGCTCATGATATCGAGTAAGTGTAGGGGATTAAGTGCAAGCGAGTAAGTGTATGAACAATGAAGTTACAACCTAGAAGCTAGGCTACCGTTTTTTTAAAGAACATGATTCCCGACTAACAACGGGAGTTTCCACGGTGACATTAAGCAACACCAACGATTCTTGACAACCCCCATTACAGATTGCATGATGCAATCTCATGGTTGTTGCCCCCATCGTCTATCGGCTAGGACATCAGGTTCTCATCCTGGAAAGCGGGGTTCGATTCCCCGTGGGGGTGCCATTGGCACATCGGCAGCATCATAGCAGGATTTGGAGTCACTTCGCATGCAAACGTTTTATACACGCATTTACAACGCAGCCGTCCTCACCGTTTTCGCAATAACCCTCCTCTCTTCCTCCTACACAATTGCCGATACGGCACAGTTATCGGAAACGGCCCGCTCCCTCATTCCAGAAACCCCACAAACCTTTATCACTTTGGTTAATGGTGCTACAGTTCAGGGCGAACTGGCGGGACAAACCGAAGATGCCTACCGAATCAGAGTAAGCACACCAACGGCTACTATTCTCCGTAATATTCTACTAAGCGATGTCGTCTCTGTTGAAACCGTCAGCACGGCCACGCACCTCGCAAATGCCTTGCAAACATTGGAATTAGACCCGCGCAACAGTCTGGAACCCACAAAATACCAAGAAGCTTTAGCACTCTTCGAAGAATTCCTTGCCCTTTTCCCCGATCATCCACAAGCCGGAAACATCAAAGAGCTTCAGAATGCCTTTCGCGATGAATATGCCTATATTGAAAGAGGAATGCGAAAAATCGAGGGCGAATGGTATTTGCCGGTGCAAGCTGCTGTTCGTGATTTTGACCTGACTTCACAGCGTTTGACCCAAATGGAAGAAGCTTTCCGGGGCATTGAGCGTGAAACATGGAACCAGAACCCCCAGGCACGCCAAAAATATGACGAATTGCGGGATCGATGCCGCGCAATTGCGCGCGATTTGCCACGCATTATGACGGATCGCTTGCCTTTCCTCTTGCAAGAACAACAATACGACGATGCATTCACGGAAATGAACGCATTCCTGAAGTTCTGGATTTCTGGTGTAATTGAAACCGAGACACGCGCCTCGGACCGCAATCGCCTGGGAAGAAGTGTATTCGAAGGCATGGATTTCGAATATCTCGCACGCCTGCAATCTCGTATTATGGAAGCATATATGGCAACGGTTGCACGCGAGAGCAGGGACACCCCTCCACCAAATCTGATCATACACACAACACAAGTTTACATTCCCGGCGGCTATTTTTTCATGGGCAACCGGCACGCAAAACCACAAGACCCCGACTTCCCCATTCGTGTTGTGAAGGTATCCCCATTCCTGATGGATCGCTATCAGGTTACAAATGCCGAATACCGAGAATTCGTCGAGCACGTCCGAACCACAGGTGATTATTCCATGTCACACCCGTCTGCCCCTCCTCTTAAGGATCATACCCCCGCAGGATGGTCTTATCCGGCATTAAGCCATGATGACCAACCGGTTGTCGGGGTGGACTGGTTTGATGCCTATGCATATCTGCGTTGGAGGGGAAAGCGTTTGCCGACAGAAGCAGAATGGGAAATGGCAGCCCGCGGACGCGACGAGCGCACCTATTCCTGGGGGGCTTCTTCTCCAGCACGTGTACTGAACAATACCCCTGCAGGTCGTGAACATATAGCAGGCAGAATGGACGAACAAGTACCGCCGCCAACACCACCGCGCCAAAGCCGATTCTCTTGCAGCCGGCAACCCCCGCCACCACCCGAAAGCCTGAAAACCATTCTACCCACTGTCACATGGCCTGTGAACCAACTCTTACCACCGGAAGCACAGCAAACCAAATACCATTGGGGACGTGTCGACCCATTCTCTCTGAACCCCTACGGCCTGTATCACATGGGTGGTAACGCTGCAGAATGGGTATCGGACTGGTACGATTTGCAATACTACACCAAACTGGTTCTGAAAAATCCGCAAGGCCCCGAGCGGGGCACCGTACGCGCGTTTCGCGGCGCATCGTATCTTTGCAGCAGCGAGGACCTTGCCAGAACCTTCAACCGCCGAACCGCAAATACCGATGCCTTCAAACAGGGTATCGACGGCAGGGAAGGCAAACCTATGATCGGAATCCGAGGCGTTCAGGATATTCCCTAACCTTTGTTTTCCCTATAAGTAAACTCCTGCAAACACGCAACAAAACCATGAGCAACGAAATAAAAGAAGCCCAATCCGTCATTGATTGCGAGATCGAAGGTCTTCAAGCCCTGCGCACGCAATTGGCGACGGGGTTTGTAGAAACCGTGGAAGCTGCCCGCCAATGCCTCGAACAGGGAAGCAAACTCATTGTCACCGGCGTCGGCAAAAGCCTCCATATTGCCGAAAAAATTGCCGCCACTCTCACGAGCACAGGTTCCACGGCGGTCGTATTAAACCCCATGCAAGCCATTCATGGGGATCTGGGCATCGTCCAGCGCAACGATGTCCTGCTCGCATTCAGTTACTCCGGTGAATCGGAAGAACTGTTGAATCTGCTCCCGGCCGTCAAACGCCTGGGCGCTATCACCGTCGCCGTGACCGGATGCACACAAAGCACACTCGCCAAGTCTTCCGAGATTGTGGCATCGGTCGCGGTCCCCGCAGAAGCCTGCCCCTTCAACCTGGCCCCCACAACAAGCTCGACAGCTTCTCTCGTATGGGGGGACGCCTTGGCCATGGTGCTGCTGCGCGCACGCGGCTTCAAGCGCGAGGATTACGCCTGCCTGCACCCGGCTGGAGCAATCGGACGAGCATTGCTCTTGCACGTGAACGAAATCATGCGTTCGGGCGATCGCATCGTGATTTTACCGGCAGAAACAGAAATTAAGGCGGCCCTTCTCGCCATGACGCAAGCTCGAACAGGAGTCGCCATAGCGGTTGATGCCAATGGCAAACTTGATGGCGTCTTCTCGGATGGAGATTTGCGGCGTAACCTCGAACAACACGAAGATTTGCTCCAACATCCGCTGAAAGGGTTCCTCACGCATAACCCCATCACGGTCCGGGAGAACGATTTGGCCGTCAATGCACTCACCCAATTCGAAACGCATCAAATCGATGATCTGGTCGTCGTGGATGAAAAGCAGCGCCCGGTGGGGGTTGTCGATATTCAAGACCTGCCAAAATTCAAGATCATTTAAGCATCGAATCATGCAAAAGCTGCATCCGGCGATTGCCAAGATCAACGTACTGGGGTAGGATTACGGTTCCGAACAAAATGCGCACGTGTAAAAGTTGTTTCAGAAACGTGCTACAATCGAATAGACTGCATGATGCAGTTGTCGATCTTGAATCAGAAAGGTAAAGGATAGAAATATGGCGCAAGTCCCTCCCCCTGTTCCCCCGAAGACACCGCCCTCACAAACACCACAGGGACCGCAGAAGTTTCGCGGGTTACTGCCTTGGCTGGTCATGCTGGCAATCGGCATAATGATGATATCGTACTTGAACATGCGCGAGCGCACGGTGAACACTATCCCCTACTCTTCCCCAGATCCGGATACACCCAATCTTGTGAGCTTGGTTGAAGACGGAAACGTCGAACGAGCACAAATCATACGCGATATGTCGGGCCCCCTGTACTTGGAAGGCAGCTTACGGGATGGCGTCGAAATCAAAGGCGTAGGCCCCAAATTCAAATCCTATTTGCCAACCATTGATCGCGATATCATGGAGTGGTTGCGCACGCACGATGTTGAAACAGAAATCCCGCCCCAGAACCCCCTCCTCTGGCACATCTTATCCAGCTTATTGCCTGTACTCCTGATTTT
>SKVN01000007.1 GCA_007129405.1 Kiritimatiellia bacterium | reverse complement strand
TGGTGCACCCGGCGGGGATCGAACCCACAACCTTCGGCTTCGGAGGCCGACACTCTATCCAATTGAGCTACGGGTGCTTACATACAGAGACCGCAAGGATTGATTAACCGTTGCGAGCCTCGAAGTCTTTCATAAAGGAGACCAGCGCGTCAACACCTTCTACAGGGAAGGCATTGTAGATCGATGCTCGAATCCCACCAACAGAACGATGCCCCTTCAACCCAGAGAAACCAGCCTCGGCCGCTTCTTTAACAAAGGCAGCCTCTAACTCTTCGCTAGGTAAACGCCACGTAACATTCATATCGCTACGGCACGCGGGCACTGCTGTCCCCTTGTAGAAATCGGTGGAATCGATCGCACGATATAACTTGGCTGCTTTATCGACGTTGCGCGCATAAAGCGTTTCGAGTCCCGTCTTCTTGATCCAGCGCGTGACAAGCATGTACATATAGATCGTGAAACAAGGGCATGTATTAAACATGGAGTCATTCTCGATGTGCGTGCTGTATTTAAGCATCGTCGGGACCGAACCAGACACCCGTTCGGCCAAATCCTTGCGCATGATCACCAATGCCATTCCAGCAGGAGCCAGATTCTTCTGCGCTCCAGCGTAAATCAATCCGAAATCCTTTGTGTTGAATGGGCGGGACAAGATATCGCTGGACATATCGCAGACCAATGGTGCTTCTGTTTTAGGGAAAGATTTCCATTGCGCACCAGAGATGGTCTCATTTGAAGTAATATGCACATAGGCGGCACCATCCGTCAGGTTCATTTCGGAGGCCAACGGAACACGTGTTGGAATTTCCTTGCCGCAATCGGCAGCCACGTTGACCTTACCAATCAGCTTGGCTTCCTTGATCGCCTTGGCAGCCCAGGCGCCACTGTTGGTGTAATCTGCTGTCTGCCCCTCCCCCAACAAGTTCATAGGGATCATGGAAAACTGCAAGCTCGCCCCACCCTGCAAAAAGAGCACGGCATAGTCATCCCCAATCCCGAGCAATTCTTTCGTATTCGCAATGGCTTCCGCATGCACGGCCATATACGCCTTACCACGATGGCTATGCTCCATAATGGACATACCGGTGCCCTTGTAATCCAGAAGCTCTTGCTGGGCCTCTTCTAAAACCTCCAATGGCAATGTTGCCGGTCCCGCGCTCAAATTGTATGCCCGTGCCATAACACATCTCCTTACTGGTTACGTAAAAACTATGCACCTAAGAGATATGCAAAATAAACTACCCGACACGTAATCGTCAATCCCGGACACGCACGCGCAATTGATCATCGTTTTGTCGCTCTTTACACAAGCTAGGCGCTGCGCTACACTCCGGCAGGTTCATTAGAAAAAGAGCCGAAAACAATTTTCTTTTATATCCTACAAAACACATGAGACCAGCAACATCCAAAATCACCGATTGTCAATCGTTTCTTGCAAAGCGCGAAATGCTGCGCCAGTATGGCAAAACACTTGTTTTTACGAATGGTTGCTTCGATATTTTGCATGCTGGGCATGTAACCTATCTGCAGTTTGCTCGCGAACAGGGGGACGCTTTAATCGTCGGCCTTAACGCTGACGCATCCGTAAGGCGCGCCAAGGGACCATCGCGACCCATCAACAATCAGCACGACAGAGCATTGGTTCTTGCTGCCCTGGAATGCGTTGATTATGTCGTCATGTTCGAGGAGGACGAACCGATTTCCATCATTAGCCAGATCATTCCAGATGTGCTCGTCAAAGGGGCCGATTGGGCTCACTATGTTAGCGGACGCGATATCGTGGAAGCTCATGGCGGAAAAGTTGTTCTAGCCGAGATGGTCCCCGGAAAATCCACTACCGGCACGATTACCAAAATGAAGGGAATTCACCATGCATAACCCCATGTTTATCGTTACCGGCGGGGCTGGCCTGATCGGAAGCAATCTGGTGGCGGCACTGAATGCGCGTGGATACGAGAATATCCTCGTGGTTGACAACCTGAATCACCCCGCCAAAAAGGAAAATCTCAACCAATTGCAATTTTTACAATATCTGGATAAGCAGGATTTTCGCAAAATAATACAGGGAGGCAAGGATTTCCCCGCGCAAACCGTGTTTCACCTTGGCGCCTGTAGTGCCACAACAGAAACAGACAAAGCCTATCTGGACAGCAACAACTTGACATATACGCAAGAGCTGTGCGAATGGGCTTTGGAACGCAAGATCCGCTTCATCTATGCATCAAGCGCTGCAACATATGGCGACGGAGAAAATGGATACGCAGATGATGAAAACGCTCTCAATACACTTAAACCCTTGAACCTGTATGGACAATCCAAACATGATTTTGATTGTTGGGCGCACAAAAAGAATCTCTTTCGCGATATCGTTGGATTGAAATACTTTAACGTTTATGGCCCGGGGGAGGACCACAAGGGCAACATGCGATCTGTTGTAAATAAAGCATGGCATCAAATCCGCGAGACGGGCAAACTGGAATTATTCCGCTCACACAGGCCAGAGTTTGCAGACGGGTGCCAACAACGTGATTTTTTGTATGTTGCCGATGCGGTTGCCATTACACTCTTCTTTCATGATCATCCGGATCAGTCCGGATTATTCAACGCGGGAACCGGAACTCCTCATACCTGGCTAGAGCTTGCAAATGCTATTTTTGCCGCAATGAACACCCCCTTAGATATTTCGTTTATTGATATCCCCGATGAAATACGCCAGAAATATCAGTATTATACGCTTGCAGATATTCACAAGCTGCAAAAAGCCGGTTTTAAAGAACCATTCACACCTTTGGAAACGGCTGTTTCCAAATATATTACAATGCTGGACAAGGAGGCGAAAACAATATGAAGCATTTTGAGACATTCGTTTGTGCAGTCTTGTGCTTGTTTGTCACGCTGCCCCCCCCTTTCGCAAGCGCGACTTCCGATTCCTCAAGCGAAGACGGGATTTCCATTATACAGCGCCCGGAAACGTTTCGCATTTCCGAAGAAGGACGAATTTATGTAGGGGATCGCGAAACACGGCTAAACCAGCTCGCAAGACGACTGCGGCGCGAAGGTATTTCTCCAAAAGACACCATCTATGTTTCAATACCATACGACATACCACAACGTGTTTTGGTTTCGGTAAGCCGGGAACTGGCCTCCCATGGATATCGGCGTGTTATCTTCACGAGACCACCAAGAGCTGTAGCGGAAACCGAAGGCACCGAAAAACAATAGCAACATTTGTCCCGCTGGACTTTTGTCGTAATATGATCTAGGATCCAGCGTTTTAGCATCCATACTGTTTTAAGTGAGTACATATGGCCGACGAAGACATGAAACATGAAGCACCTCCCGGTGAATCAGGCAGCAAAGATACTGCAGGCATTCTCGCTGATGCGGTGGAACAGTTTAATTGTCCAGCCTGCGGGGCAACCATTGACGTAAAAGGGGCAACCCCTTTTTCCGAAATCACCTGCCACGCATGTGAAGCACAGACAACCGTCCCCCAAAAACTCGGAAATTTCTTACTCATGCGCATGATCGGTATGGGGGGAATGGGAGGCGTCTACTTTGCCCGAGATGAACAACTCGGCCGTGATGTCGCCATCAAAGTCATGTTGCAAAGCCTAGGCGACGATCCACAGTTTATCGAGACCTTCCGCCACGAAGCACAAGCTGTCGCCAAACTTAATCATGCCAACATTGCGCAGATATACTCATTCGGTCAGGAAAAAGGACAGCCATACATTGTGATGGAGCTCGTTTCCGGGGAGCGCGTTGATGCTCTCATGGAAAAACACAGTGGACTTTCCAGTCGCGAAGCCATTCGTATTGCTCTGGAAATTGCACAAGGTCTCAGTGCCGCCGACGAAGCAGGATTGGTTCATGGGGACATCAAACCTGAAAACATCCTGCTCGACAAAAAACGCAATGCGAAACTCGTCGACTTTGGCCTTGCTACCGTTGCTCATCAAAATGCCACTGAAGGAATATGGGGTACCCCATATTATATTTCTCCCGAAAAAATCCGCCGCCAAAAGCTGGATGCGCGTTCCGATATCTACAGTCTGGGGGCAACGCTATACCACATGCTGACGCGACAGCCGCCATTCGAAGGCGAAACGCCC
>SKVN01000176.1 GCA_007129405.1 Kiritimatiellia bacterium | reverse complement strand
GTTGGAATACGCGTAGGCGCGATTGCGTTGGTTTTTGCGAGCATGTGGTTTATTGCAGGGATACTGCAGGTTCCTGCATGGCAAATTGCCGGACTGTTTAGCTGGGGTATCTTTTGTATGCTTTTCAGTTATGAGTTAGGCGGTGCGAAACGCAGGTATCGACAAGGTTTTGAAGAACGCAACTGGCTGGAGCGCGCGTGGTTGTTTGCTGGTGTCGGGTGTCTGATCGGTGCGATTATAATCCTGATTATGTATTTGTAGGCTGAGGTTGGTGTATGCGGAAAGTCAGATTGTTGCTTAACCCTCGATCCGGGATTGGACAGTCTTTTCGTGGGTTGCGCGGGGCCGTTGATCGCTATTTCGAGAATCCGGACACGGATGTTACATACCAATTTACCCAGAGCAAAGAAGATGGGATTGCCAAGGCGCAACGTGCCGTCGATGAAGGCGTGGATACGCTTTTGGTTGTGGGTGGCGATGGAACCGTCAGTACGATTGGGCGTGTATTGATCCATACGGATATTCAGCTCGGCGTGATACCCGCTGGAAGTGGAAATGGCTTTGCCCGCCATTTTGGCCTTGATCTGAATCCTGCCAAAGCGGTAGCACAACTGGCAGAGGGACAGAGTCGGGAAATTGATGTCGGCGTCGTGAACGACGTCCCCTTTTTCGTCACCTGCAGCATGGCGTGGGATGCGGCCATTGTGCGTACGTTTGAAAAATTTCCCTTCCGCGGCATTTTGCCCTATGTCTTTGCAGGGGTGCAGGAATTTTTTGACTACGAACGGCAGAATATGCGGGTGATCTTTGATGATGGCGAGACACGTGATTTGGTTGAACCGGTGATTTTGACCATTGCCAATTTGACGCAGTTTGGTGGCGGGGCGGTAATTGCTCCGCATGCGAAACATAATGATGGACAGCTCGAGTTTATTTGTGCCTTGCAGCGTGATTTTCCGCTTGTATTGGCGAACCTCGCGCGCTTGTTTGATGGTTCGATTCACAGGATTCCACATGTGTATACGCGTAGTTCGAAGGGGCTGCGTGTGGAGCGGGAGCACGCCGGGCCTTTGCAATTGGATGGTGAGTTAATGGAAATGGATGCGAATGTGAATGTAAGTGTGTTGCCAAAGGCATTGCGCGTGTTGGTGCCGCACACGGCGGCGGAGCAGGCCTGATGCGGATGGTTCTCTACAATATGCGCTACGGTACCGGCGGCGGTTCTTTATTGCCTTGGCAGGGGTATTTGCGGCACACGACCCCGAACGTAAATGCCATTGCCGGTTTTTTGAAGGATTTGAATCCGGATATTGCTGGATTGGTGGAGGTCGATAGCGGTTCATTCCGGCATCGGCGTTATCATCAGGCGGAACAATTGGCGACACAGCTTGGTCATTATCATTGCTATCGAAGTAAATATGGGGAGGGGAGCTGGCTGCATCATGTTCCGGTTTTAAACAAACAGGGCAATGCTTTCTTGACGCGCGATACGATCCAGCAGAGCCAGTTTCACTTTTTTAATCGTGGTATGAAAAAACTTGTGATTGAACTGGAGTTGGAGGGCGTTACCGTATTTCTTGTGCACTTGGCGCTCAAGTATCGCATTCGGCATCAACAGATGTCCGAGTTATATGATCTGGTAAAATCCACTGACAAGCCCCATGTGGTAGCGGGTGATTTCAATGCATTCTTCGGGCGCAATGAAATGAATCTGTTTCTTGCTGCCACGGGGTTGCGCAATGCCAATGAGCAAGGTTTGCCTACCTTTCCGAGCTGGCAGCCGAAACGTGAATTGGATTTCATTTTCTACAGCAAAGATATTCACATGAGCGACTTTTCAATACCGCCGGTTACGTATTCGGATCATTTACCATTGGTTTTTGATTTTGATTTGCAATGATAGTGGCAAGTGGCAAGTGGCGAGTGGCGAGTGGCGAGTGGCAAGGGAAGAGCAACAAGAGCCCCAAGGCAATCATGCGCTATCTTCGCTCACCTTGGAAAGTGGGAGTTCCGCATTGGGCATTGGATATTGAAATCGGTTTGTGGTAGCGCGTTGGCAAATCCACAACAACTTGTATGTGAAACTGAAGTTGCTGTTTAGCCCCGGCTCCGAGCGCGCTCGGATGATGCGGAGGTGTAACTTGTGTCGAAGTGGTGGGAGTCTGGTTGAACGAGAACGGCGACGCGAACGGTGAACGATTCTTTTTTGCCAACTCGTAATCCGTTCGCGTCGCCGTTCGCGTCAACCGAAATGGGACGCTAATGTTGCGTCAAGAGTAGAGAACAATGAAGTGACTGGTAAGCCGGTAATAAATTCAGAAGGGATTGATGGTATGGTGTTTTCGTATTTGGTTGCATTGTTTGTGGGGTTGCCGCTGATTGAGTTGTGGGTGTTGTTACTGGTGGGTAGCCGGATTGGATGGCTGCCGACCATTGTGCTGGTCGTGGTGACCGGTGTGATTGGGGCCAGTCTGGCGCGAGCCCAAGGGTTGCAGACGGTTGCGGCGATTCAGCGCGATATGGCGGCTGGTGTGATGCCGGCGCCACGTCTGATGGATGGCGTGATGATTTTACTGGCTGGCGCCATGTTGATCACACCGGGTATTCTGACGGATATCTTCGGCTTCCTGTTGCTGGTTCCCGCAACGCGACAAATGATTCGCAATTTCCTCCGGATTAAACTGGAGCAAAAGCTACGGGAGGGATCGGTGTCCTTCACGTACAGGGAATTTTAGGCAGAAAAGCGGTCGAGGATCCGGCGAATGGCAGATTCGCGGGTTTCGATACTCTCGCAGAGTTTGAATTGCACGAGCGCGCGATTGAGATTTTGTTCGTCGCTTTTTACTTTGAAGTATACATTTCCGGCAAGGTAGTCAGCAAAAAAGCGGACGCCGAGTTCGAAGGTAAGTAGGCGTATGCTATCATACAGATAGTGTAGGTCGGCATCGGAAAAGAAACTCCGAGCATAGGTCATATACCCCCGGACAATGGCTTCGCAGAGGTCTGTATCGAAAATGACACGCGTCAGGTCTTGGGTTTCTTCTCCGACAGGGTTACAGCAGGAACGTAAACAATCGCCAAAATCATAATGCACGAGACCAGGTTTGACCGTATCGAGGTCGATGATGCAAGTGCCTTTTCCTGTTTCATCGTCGATCATGATATTGGCCACTTTGGGGTCGCCATGAATAGGGCGAATGCACAACTCGCCACGATGACATGCGTCTTCTAGAATGGAGGCCCAATCGCGCCTTTTAGAAATAAAGCGATAGCAATGCTCGGCATCTACGGAGGTTTTGAGACGCTCTTGGGCAAGCTGGGCCTCCAAAATTTTATCCATTTTGGAAATATATCCGGGTGTGATATGAAATCCCGGTAATGTATCAGAGAGCGCATCGGTAGGAATGTCACTAATTAAACGCTGAAACTGTCCGAGCACAAACCCAGCCTCATGGGCATGTTCGAGGTTCTGGATCTGTTCGTAAGCGGTGGCTGACGCAATCAAGGAAATGGCACGCCAGTAATCGCCTGATGAATCCTGGATAAAGTCGGCTCCGGTTTTAGTCGGGATCACGCGTGGCAACTGCCAGATGCGGTCGGACATATGTTGCTCGGCTTCGAGTTTGTTGTGCACATGCTCGGTGACGACTTTCATGTTTTGAATTACTTTTTCGGGTGATGAAAATACGTGTCGATTGAGGCGTTGGAGTACGAACCTTTCTTCTGAAAAGGTTGTGCGAAAGATCGCGATATAGGTGTCGTTGACGTTGCCGCCTGTGTTGGAGAGAACCCGTACTAACCTTCCGGCTACATCAAATTCTGTCGCGATGAGAGCTGCTTTCATGCATATATTCCATATTTTGATTGTTTTCGCGATGGGAAACGCTGTGAGTCATGTCTGGGGCTTCCCGCAGAGGCATAATCGGAATAGTGCCTGTTCCGTAGTTGAATTGCAAGTGCGGGAAAAATTGCATTATTGCCATATTGTTGTGATCTTTCACACTAATATTGTATGTTTTTGCAAGTTCGCCCTATTTGTTAGGGTGTGTTTTGTTGTAGCAATTGGTTCCTTGTCTGGATGAAGATAGAACATGAAAAGATATGTCCGTGTTTTTTTGAGGTGTGGTATGCTACGAGATCCCGTGCGTGCCTATAGCTGGTGGCTCTGCTGT
>SKVN01000142.1 GCA_007129405.1 Kiritimatiellia bacterium | reverse complement strand
TGGGCTAAGGTTTATATTTTTTTCAGTTTTGGTGTTGTGTATTGCGTCTTTGGCTTACGGGCAGGATACGTATACTTCAGGGTTTTATACGCGCGGTGCAGAAAGTGCTGATTTCTTGGATCGTGATGATGCAATATTGGCCCCGTTTTACATGCCTTTGCCATCGCGCTGGGCCCTAATACCTCGATTAACAATCACGTCTTCTTATGAAAACAATCCGGCATTGACCGCAGAAGAAGCGCGGAACGATGCGGTGACAACGTACATTATTCCCGGCTTGATGCTGATTTACGGACAACGGCAGCGGAATCATTTGTATGTGGATGCCGGTGTGATTTTTCCGGTTGATACGGACTCCGAGGAGATTAGTGAAGATGTGAGTTATCTGCTTGCGCTTGGCGGAGGCTACCGGATCGGAAAAACATCGCTCGGTGGACGCCTCGGCTACCGTCAGATGGAAAATGTTGATACACTTGTCGGTGCGCGATTAATTCGGCGAGACTATATGGCATCGTTATCGCTGGAGCGGCGTGTCTCACGGAAGTTTAGTGTGGGGGGTAGTGGGAATTCGATCTGGTTTGTGTTTGATGATCCTCGTTATCTGGATTACCGGCGATTATATGGTGCTGGACAGGTGTATTACCGTTTAAATCCGCGCAGTGATCTCTTTGTCCAGGGAGGTGTGGGGCAGGATCGCGTGGAGGAGCGTGGAGCACAACTCGGTGATGCTGATTTTTATGATATTTCGATCGGGGCACGCGGACAGCAAACGCCGAAAACACAGGTTTCGGGCCGCCTGGGTTATCGCTGGCGTGAGGGGCGGAACCCGGAAGGGTCGGTGATCGAGCATTACATTGCAGCCGTGGAGGCAGAGACAAGTCCCTTTGGTTTGTCGACATTTTCGGCGGGATTGCAAGCAGACATACGACCGGCAGTATCAGCCGGCGGTTTTAGTACCGTGGATCAGCGGGGAACCTTTTCTGCGACGCGTCGTATTATATGGGATCGTTTGCGAGCTCGTGGCGCACTTTTTCTGGGACAGGTAGAATACTATGGTCCACGTGTGACGCTTGCGACAACGGAGTCGGTCAGTACTGCTGTCTATGATGGCAGGCAAGACGAGTATTGGGGATACAGTCTCGGATTGGATGTTTGGACCATATACAACTTTTCGTTTGGTATCTCATATTCCTATTTTGAAAATCGGGGCGCGCGCAATGGAGCTGCAGAATTGCAGGAGCTAACTTCGTATGATTCTGCGCGTTGGGGTTTGCGTGGAAGTTGGAATTATTAAATGGGTTGTGTGCGCCTCTAGGCATGCAAGAGCGTCTTCTTCGTATCGACGCGTTGGCTGATCGGGCTTCAAAATGATCGTTGTGTGTCTTGCATTGTTTCCTATGATTGGGATAGATTGGCGGCAGGGGTTTTGTTGATATGTGCGATTTTCGAAATACAGTACATGGTTGTGCGAGGATAGGACATTGGATCCTTTCTCTGTGCAGTCTTTTTTTTGTGGCAGTCTGTGCGACAGGTGCGTCTCTTGACCATGGTGCGCGTGACGACGCATTGCAGGTGCAGCCCGCAGTTGTTTTCATGGATGCGAATCAGCGGGTTGCCATTGTGTCCGTTGTTGTGTTTTCGCAAGAAACGGAAGAGCCAATCGCTCTTGCGTGGGAGGTTGAGGACAGCACCTTGGGCGAAATTGCCATACAGCGGGGCCTGACGGCCGTTTACCGCCGGAAAGATGTTGCCGGGGATAATCGCATCATGGTTCGAGATGAAACGGGGCGCGCGGGAGAAATTCTTGTGCAGCAATCATGGGACGCAGCGGAATTTTCCGCCGCAGAGGAAGATGAGCCATTACCTATTGATGAAGAGGATACAGTATTGGATGTATTGGATGATGCCTTGCCGGAAGACGAGCATGGCGAGGAGATCGATGCGGTTGTGCAGGAAGATGTTGAAGGTGATGATGTCGCGGATCTACCGGCAACGGATCCTTCTCCTGCGGCACGGAGCTACACGTTGCTGGTGGGGGATGAAATCCAGTTGGAGATCTTTCGCGAGCCGGATCTTTCGGGAAAGTATCGTGTTGAGACAAGCGGTGTGATTCGTCATGCCTTGTTCGGTTCAATTCAAGTTGCAGGCTTAACGGTAGCACAGGCAGAGAGGGCCGTCGCAAACTATTTAGGAGAGCGTTACCTCGTGAATCCACGCGTGGCGGTTCGGGTGTTGTCGTCGCAGGCGTCCCAGGTGCTGGTGATGGGGGAAGTCAGATCTCCGGGTACGCATCAGATTGCGTTTGAAGAGCGCACTACACTTCTCGAGGTCATTGCATCTGCCGGCGGATTTACGGATTTGGCCAGTGTGAATCGTGTGCGAGTTATCCGGCAAGAGGATGGACGTCAAAGACGTATTCGTGTGCGGGTTGGTAGAATTGTTTCTGGAGCGGACCCGGATTTTGAAGTATACGCAAATGATGTGATCATGGTGCCGCAAACCTTCTTCTGAGGAGCAGAAGATGAAATCTACGTACATCGCCGGACATGATGGAGAAGACGCGGGGGTGCAGGCAGGCGGTTTGCCGGATTGGCGAGAACTCGTAACCATTGTTATTGAGCGTATTTGGTATGGTATTGCCATTGCCTTGATCGTGTTGCTTTTTTTCGTTCTACAGATTATGCGGCAGGTTCCATATTATCGCAGTACCGCCACGCTCATGCTCGATATTGATCAACCTCGCATTTTACCTATTCAGGATGTAGCCGCTTCCAGTGTTCGTAGTCTGGAGTACTTCAACACGGTGATTAATATCTTGCATAGTCGTCAAATGATGGAAGCTGCGTTGCAGTATGCAGGATTGGATACGCACCCGAATTTTTTTCCGCACGTTGAAGGTTTGTCTGCTAAAGCGTCGGCGGCATTGCGTTTGGTTCGGATTGATCCTGTGGATCGGTCGCGGTTAATTCGGGTTACGGTTGAACATACGGACCCTCAGTTGGCCAGTGATCTTGCCAATGCGATGGCGCAAGCTTATATCCAGCAGGAAGTGGATAATCGCATGGGCGTTTCTCTGCAGGCTTCTGAATGGTTGTTAGAGCGGTCCATTGACTATCGGGAGCGACTTGAAGCGGGTATGCACGCTTTGCAGCAGTATCGGGAGGAAGCCCAGTCCGTATCTTTAGAAGAAGATCAGAATATTGTCATTGCCAAGCTGAAATCCTTGAATTCGGCTTTGTCTGCGGCCCAAACCGAACGCATTGCAAAGCAGAGTAAGTGGGAGGCCATATCCCGTCAGATCGATGCTGAAGTTCCGCGAGGGCGCATAGCGCCACAGTTGGGTGATGCTGTGCTTGCGGATGCCCAAGCGCAATTGCAGCGTCATCGCCAACGCATGGCGCTTCTGCGTGAGCGTTATCGTGATGATCATCCAGATATGCGTGAAGCCTTGCAGCAGGAGGCGCATTTGGAACGTCTGTTCGACGATGTATTTGAAACGGCTGTGTATGCATTGCAGAACCGCTATGAAACCCTGCGCGCAAAAGAAGCAAATTTGCGGACGGCTTTGCAAGAGCAGGAGCAGGAAGCCTTTCAGTTGGCGCGACAATTGGTACAATACGAGGATTTGCGTCGTATGGTGGAGGCAGAGCGGCAGATCTATGATTCCATTATTTCACGGATGAAGGAAACGGATATTTCGCAGGATATGCCTAATGAGCGCATGCGCTTGGTGGAACGAGCACAGCCTGCAGGGGCGCCCTTTCGTCCGAATCCACGCCGAGAGCTCATGCGGGGCGGTGTTGTTGCCGGTTTTGCGGGCTTTGGTATGATCTTTCTCCTGTACTACGCGGATCATCGACTCCGACGCACGGAAGAAGTGGAACGATCACTTGGTGTGCCCGTTTTGATTTCCTTGCCGATTGTTCGTGGGAAAACGATGCAGGAGCGAGGTATGGTTTCGTTTGAACATCCGACGGGCGATGTGTCCGAGGGATTTCGTACCTTGCGGGCTATTCTGGAAATGAACCCGGTTGTAGAGAAATCCAAAGTTATGCTGATTACCAGCTCTCATCCTGCCGAGGGTAAGTCATTGGTATCCATTAATCTGGCGTTTTGTTATGCGCAAAACAGTTGCCGGACGTTGTTGATTGGTGGTGACTTGCGTCGCCCATC
>SKVN01000087.1 GCA_007129405.1 Kiritimatiellia bacterium | reverse complement strand
TAGGTCCGCTGCCGTTAACCTCTGGGAATTATTTGTTATCGTGCTCTGTTCATTCTGCAGACCATCGTCAGAATTATCATCGGTTGGATCATGCGTTCCCGTTTGGCATACGTGGTAGTGGAAACGCGGCGGGGCCCGTGGAGATTCCGGTGGAGTGGGAGAATTCTGAAATGCTGAAAAGCTGAAATGCTGAAACATTGACCAGGGATGGGCTGTTACAGTCAGTAGACGTAAGACGGGGCGTTAGCACGGGCTTGCAGGAGAAGGGGAGAAGATGCGGGATATTGCGGGGCGAGAAGATGTGCTGCGGCTGATAGCCGAGGAATTGCAGGCGGATCAAGGTCCGGGTGATGCCACGACGAATGCTTTGGTTGATACGGCTCGACGGGCTTCGGCTGTGATCCAGACGCGGGAAGATTGTGTAGTGTCGGGAGGTGGTGTTGCTGCCGCTGCTTTTCAGAAGCTCGATTCTCACATGCTAGTGGATGTCGTGCGTAAGGACGGGGAGCAGGCAGTTGCAGGCGACGCGATATTGCGTTTGGTGGGATCTGCGCGCGCGATTCTTACCGCTGAACGCACGGCACTGAATTTTATGCAGCGTATGTGTGGTATTGCTACCTTGACCAAGCGTTTTGTGAATGCCGTTGCGCCTTTGCCGGTGAAAATTCTAGATACGCGTAAAACAACACCGAGCTTACGTGTCCTCGAAAAATATGCGGTCGCCTGTGGCGGTGGGCAGAATCATCGGTTCGGTTTATATGACAAGATCATGATCAAGGATAATCACCGTCGTTTTTGGACGGGGGGTAAGACATTGGCGGAGGCGATCCAGACAGCTCGGGGCGATCATCCCGATTTGCCAATCGAGGTAGAGGTGGAGAGTCTCGAAGAATTGCGTGATGCTTTGCGCGCGCATCCGGATGAGGTTTTGCTGGATAATATGTCGGAAGATACGATGCGCGCTTGCGTAGCTCTTTGCAAGGGGGCATGTCTAACGGAGGCATCGGGTGGGATTACGCTCGATAATGTACGAGCCGTGGCGGAGACGGGTGTTGATGCTATTTCGCTTGGTTGTTTGACGCATGCCTTCCGATCGATCGATTTGACGCTGGAAATGGAGTCGCTGTGAGTCGGTGTCTGGCTATTGATGTAGGGAATACGAGTACGACGCTGGGCGTTGTTGATGGGCTGCGTGTGCTGGCACATGGATATGTGCCGGGCGGAATTGATGATATCGATCAAGTGCTGCGCTTGGTAAACCGCTTTCAGCGTCGACATCCATTTAATGGCGTCGTTTTAGGATCAGTGGTTCCGGCTGCAAATCGACGCTGGGAAAAATTCATCAAGGGACATACAGGATATTTGCCTTTATTGCTAACGCACGATATCACGCTGGCTGTGGGGATTGATTATGCGCATCCTGAAACGATAGGTGCAGACCGTCTAGCAAATGCCTGTGCTGCGGCCAAGCAATACGGTGCGCCGGCGATCGTGGCTGATTTCGGAACCGCGCTTACTTTTGATGTCGTTAATGCTACCCAGAAATATGTGGGTGGTGTGATTGCCCCAGGCTTACCCTTGATGACAGATTATCTGGCAGAGCGTACAGCCTTGCTGCCATTGATAAGTCCTCGCGGACGCTGTGATCGAGTGGGGCGCAGCACGGAGGGGGCTATGCGCATCGGAGCGCGTATTGGCTATCGCGGCATGATTCGGGAGATCACGGCTTATCTACGGCAACAATCCGGAATGCAGAATGCTGTTTGTTGCGCCACGGGTGGCTTTGCAGGATGGGTGCTGGAAAATGCCGGTATGGACTATCAGGTAGATCCCGATTTGACCTTGAAGGGACTTGGTGTGGTTTACGATTTGAATGGATAAGCATGCGGGATTCCAGATTCGAGATACGCGAATTTTGTTCAAAGGGTATACTTTACGTTTCAAAAAGAGTGAGGAAAGATTGGGGAGGATGGGATTGAGGTTATGATGAAAAGGTATGCTTGTATATTGGCGGGGGGACGGGGGGAACGTTTTTGGCCGATGAGTACGTTACAACGTCCGAAGCAGGTATTGGCGCTGTCGAGCGAGAAGCCTATGTTGGCGGAGGCCGTAGATCGTATTGCTGATTTGGTTCCACCGGAACAGGTGTTGGTGATTACAAATGCTGCGCTCGTGGAGGCTTGCCGATCGGCCATACCGCAGGTTCCGGCCGAGAATGTTATTGGTGAGCCATGTGGACGCGATACGGCTGCGGCTTGCGCTTTGGCAGGTGCGATTGTGGCGAAGCGTGCGCCGGAGGCGGTGCTTGCGATGCTAACGGCTGACCATGTGATGCGCGATGGGGACCGGTTTCGTACTGTACTGAAGGCGGCATTTGAGCGGGCAGAGCGCGAGTCTGTCATTGTAACATTGGGTATCAAGCCGGATTACCCGAGCACTGGCTTCGGATATATTGAATGTGATGAGGGTGAGACACAAGATGGTGTTCTGTTTCGTTCCGCAAAAAGGTTTGTGGAAAAACCGGATCGGGAGACGGCGGAGCGCTACTTGGAAACCGGGCGATATCTTTGGAATGGCGGAATGTTTATCTGGAGTGTGGGCACGCTGCAAGATGCGCTTGATCGTCATGTGCCTGCCTTGGCGCAAATGGCCCGGCATTTGATGCCATCGGTTGATACACCGGATTTTGCACGGGCTTTGCAAGCTGCCTACGCACCATTGAGTAGGATCTCGATTGATTATGCGGTGATGGAAAAAGCTGCAAATATTGTGACGGCCGAAAGTTCTTTTGGTTGGATGGATGTGGGAACCTGGGCAGCACTGGAAAAATTGCATGACAAAGATGCACAAGGTAACACGTGTCTTGGACTCGTGGAAGCTTTTGATAGTAGGGACAATATTGTTGTCAGCAAAGATCGCTTGACGGCATTAATTGGCGCTGAAAATCTTGTGGTTGTGCATGCAGGCGATGCCACGCTGATTTGTCCTAAAGATCGTACGGAAGATGTAAAGCAGTTGGTGCAGGCGTTGGCTGCACGCGGGGATTGTAATGCATTTTTATGAGATGATGCCATGAGTCGGTTGCGGTTTACAGTGGCCTATGATGGCACGTCCTATGCGGGATGGCAGATTCAGCCGGGACAGATCACGGTTCAGCAGGTCGTGCAAGAAGCCTTTGCGGATCTGACGGGAGAATCGATCAAGGTGCATGGGAGTGGTCGTACCGATGCGGGGGTGCATGCTGCGGGGCAGGTTATTCATGTCGATACGTTATGCACGCTGCCTCCCATCGCATTTGTACGTGCCCTGAATGTGCGTCTGCCGCGAGATGTTCGTATCCTGGATGGTGAGGTTGTGGACGATGCTTTTCATGCTCGCAAATCGGCCACCGCCAAAGAGTATCGGTACTATATCTATCAGGGTGAGATTATATTACCTCATTTACGATTATATCGAGCGCATGTGCATAAAACACTCGATGTGGATGTCATGCAGCAGGCACTATCCCTACTTGAGGGTACACACGACTTCGCTGCTTTCAGTGCGAATCCTGACCGGGAAGTAGAAACGACCGTGCGCACCATCTTTTCCGCTGCATTAGAGTCCGAAGGATCGGAATGCATGCTTGCGCTGTGCGGTGATGGATTTCTTTATAAAATGGTACGCAGCATTGCGGGATGGTTGATCCGTGTAGGGTGTGGAGAAGTGCCCGCCGATGATACGCAGTCTGTATTGGATTCGCGTCTCAGAACGGCCGCAGTGCCCACAGCGGCCCCCGAGGGACTCTTCTTGTGGCGGGTGGAGTATGCTGAAAAGCTGACTACCTGAAATTCTGAAACCGAGAAAATCATACCGCTCGTTAATACGTATCGGCATAAATGAGCCTATTGTTTTAGCAAGGAGTGCATATGCAAATGCGTTGTATTACGGACGCACGGGAGTGCGTCCCTGCATACGTTGAGATGCGGGGCTTGGAGGGCGGCAGTCCTCTGCCGCCGCCGAAGGGGCTATAACCACAGTTAAGGATATCTTTTATCCTGATTCGTATTGGATGTTGGTATCAGAAGCCGGGTTCAGTTTCCTTTGGCGCGTAGCCGTGCACTACACTTTCTATTCCGGTTGAAGAAGTCGATCAATGGTTTTGCAGAAGGTTTTGCGAATTACGATGTGGATTTGTAATGGTTGACGATGCGGCGTTGTGAGCGGGACAGGGGAAGATTTTCGAGATCCGATGGGGTGCACCACCGATGGTCCGTGGACGGCAGAGGTATGGGACTACTGAGCTTCGTCTGGAATACGTGAAGCGTTTGACTGAAATGTGTGAAGGCATGCTCTACGGTTGTGCTTTTCACAAGTTTGACTTCCGATGGGACGCCTAGATGCTTAGCAAGTTCGCGTGCTTTGCGTGAAAAAGCCATTTTATGGGATGTCATTTCGAGGGATGGAAATTCCCAAAGTCCGGCTAGCAGGCCGGTATGTGGGCGCTGACGCAATAGAATATGTACTTCACGTCGTGGGTTCTTGGTTCTTGGTGTTTTGTTGCTGGTTTCAAAGGTGACGATCAGGACAACTTCATGTCGATGCGGTATGACCGCAGCTTTTTTTCGAAAGGGAATGATGTCAGTGCGTTTTGTGCGGTGTGCCACGCAGGCTCTTTGCAAGGGGCAAGCACTGCAAGCCGGGTTACGTGGGAGACAAACGAGTGCGCCAAGTTCCATCATGGCTTGGTTGAAAAGGGATGGATTGCATTTGCGCGCATATCGAACCAAGTCTTGGCGGGCTTTGTCTCGCCAGACTGAAGTGGAAATATCCTCTTGTATGCCGCGCATTCGGGACCATACACGCATCACATTTCCATCAATAGCGGCAGCGGTCTTTCCGCAAGCGATACTGGCTACGGCAGCGGCGGTGTACGGTCCGACACCGGGTAATGTATGCCAGTCTTTCTCGGTGTCGGGAAACTGACCATTGCGTTCGAAGCTGATTATCTTGGCCGCAGCATGCAGGTTGCGGGCGCGACTGTAGTAGCCAAGTCCTTCCCATATTTTGAGAACGTTTTCCTGGGGGGCATTCGCGAGGGTCTGGACATCAGGAAAGGCTGCCAGAAAACGTTCAAAGTATGGGATGACGGCGGTGACACGGGTTTGCTGGAGCATGATTTCACTGATCCAGACTTTGTAGGGAGAAGGATCGTCGCGCCATGGCATTGGTCGTTGGTGAATGGAAAACCATTGGAGTAGTTGTGTAAGCCAGCGGGGGGTCGACGAGGGTGTCGGGCGTCTGGTGTCGAGGGTTGGGCGTCGGAAGGGGGGCTTGGTCATGGACGAGTTGCTCCGGCGCCCATAGCAGGCAAGAGTTGTTCTAAGAGATCTCGATCGAGATCGAACAGAATAAACCCGGGAGCGCCTGCATCACGTAAGGCATCGATGTGCTGCAAAGTGGTTGCGGGGTCGAGATTGAGCGTAGAAGGCGCGATGCCGGGGTAGATTGGCGTGTTGCTGGAGACGGCGAGGCGCTGTGCGCGATAGATGCGCGTCGCTTCTGCGGCAGTGTCGACATAATTCATAGGGGCAAAGAAATCGACCCAGCCCTTACGTCCCCAGTCTGGCCAATCCTGTGCTATGGAGTCGCGTACAGCAGGCCAGCCGGGCCAAACTGCAGCAGATACCTCTACGTCGGGGGTGGCGGCTTTGATGGCTTGGTAGAGTTCGGCAATCATGGTGTCGATGACTTCCCGTCGCCATGCTTGCCAGGCGTTTCTGTGACGGCCTTCGGTTACATCCTCTGGCCATTGGAAAATATTTATATTGCGGCTAGTCGCAAAACGTTGCCGGCACCCATTGCAATAGCAGGTTTTGGCATCTGGATAGCGAATATAATCGATGTGAAAGCCGGTTACGGTATAGCGCTGCACAAATTCAACTGCGGCGCGTTTTGCCAGTTTGCGATTTTCGGGATGCGAGGGGCAAAGCCACGGAGATGGATCACCGTTATGTTCGCGCTGCAAACGGTTTGCCGTACGCATTTTGGCTACGAATTCCTCTGGTGCGTGTTGCAAGCTCCATAGAACCATCCATGCATGCACGTTCACACCATGCTTTTTTCCTGCGGCAATGACTTCACGTGCATAATCGTGTGTTCCGGCTACAGATGGTATTACATCAGAAGGATAGAAAGCTGCACCGGCCCACAATACGTTGGCAAAGAGATGGTTGATGCCAGCCTTTTTAAGCTTATGCACGGTCTCGGACCAAGGGATGCCTCGGATGCCAGCGGCATGATGGGCCCAAACCCCGCGAAATTCATTTGGCACGGCATTCCGCGCGCTGAAGGATTCATAGTAAGCTATCTGTATGCGTTGTCTAATTGCCCATGCGTGGGTAGCTGCCTGTGGATAGGAAATCTTTTCAATGCGTTGGCGGAGTCGGTGTATGTCGCGGTCGATACTGTCGAGTTGCGGCTGAATGCGGCGGTGTCGCCGATGTCTGCGCGCTGTCTGCAAGATATAATCCCGGCTGCTTTCCCAGTCGGTATGATGCAGCAGGCTGGTTGCATGGGTAATGGTCGCTTCTGCAAGTTCTGGCGCCAGATCAGGCACCAATATGGCTATGAGTGCCATGAGCATGCGCATTTTTTCTTCGCGGCCGATGTTCGTCAAAACATGTCCAAGAAAAACACCAGTGGGCGCTATGGTAACAGCGGGTATACCGCTGTCCGTTCCTTGTGCATTCTGCCATGTTGCTAATACGCGTGCGTGGGATGGGTAGGGACGATTGATATTCCACGAATCCTGCGCGACGCGTTCGGGCAAGGCATGGGTCTTTCCATTATTGAAATGCATGAATGCAAAAGCATCCGCGGGCTCTGCGCGCATCCATTCCCACCGATCGAGACCGAGTAAGGGCGCAATGAAATCATCGAGCGCATAGGCAACAATAAGTTTACCGCCTTGATCGGTGAAATCCTTGAGGCGCGGGGGGATCCGGTTGGTGAGTACGGGGTTGAACGGAAGGATGATAAGTTTGGTTCCTTGGGGGGGCGGTGCTGTGCGTAGTTCGTCATCTGTGATGACACTGGCAGGTATGTCGTATTGCCGAAACCACATTTGCAGGCGGTCCGTGAGCCGATTGGCAAAGTCTGCATCTTGCGGCTTGGTTGCGCGTGCATCTGTATTACGAAGAATTCGTATCGGCACGTTGACGGCTCTGAAGTTTGCCATGTGTGCAGTCGTATTGATGGCATCTTGTTTCCAGAAAGCGATACGTATGCCGCGAATCTTATCCCATCCAGCAGGGCTTCCTTCCGGCTGAAAGTCGGCCTTGGAGAGGGTGATGGTTTTCCAGCCGTTTCCCTTTACGTCGAACCATCCTCCATACCATCCGGCCCCGCTACGAAAGTAGATGGATGCTCGTTTGACGGCTTCGGGATGTTCAATCTGGATATCGAAAGTAAATGCGCTCCATCGGCTCAGGTCTATGCTTACAGTGGCATCCCAGTAGGCTCGTTCGCTAAGGCGTTGCATAGGAAGTGGGAGCATGAGGCCTGCGGCCCCGTCTCGAAGCGCTTGTTGGGGGGTGACGGATGGTACGCCCGGCCCTGACCATGTGTCGGGTGCCATTGCACCAGAGAAGAAGGAAAGGGCGGACGCAGCTCTTGCTGGCACGAGCAACGATACCGCTACCGCAAAAAGAAACGCAATGATCTTTTTGCGCGGTTCCTTTTCTACAATGGCATGTGCAAGGTATTTCATGTGCGTAGTACTATAATCGCATATACTTAAAATGCAAAAATTACCTTTGATGAGGATGGGAATCAAGGGATCATGATTTGACATTACCATGCTGCTATAGGATGGTACTCTGCAATATCGTTATGTGCAACTAGGAGGAATCATGAAGCGGATGTTGTTGAGTATTGTGGTTGTCGGTCTTTCTGCCCAGATCAGTTTTGGCGGTGGCAGAGTGATGTCGGTCTATCTGGAGAGTATTTCCGCGTTGCACGCGCAGTTATTCCAGGCTGCCCAAGTTTTTGAAGCCCCGCAGTTGGGAACGGCTCCGATGATGCTTAATATGATGGTGCCGGGATATGCCCAAGTGGATCGTGATGCACCGGTTGGCTTGCATATTTATATCGGGGAAGAGGAACAGTATGGTTTTGTTGTCGATCTGAAGACCGTTGGTGCTGCAGAGCCATTTCTGGGAGCGCTCCTTGCTGCGCAGGGTGCCATGCTGCCGGAACCCGTAGATGGTCGCTACGTAACGGACGAAGGTGCGGCTCAGGTGCTTGGAAACAGGGTTATTTTGGCAAATAGTGCTGAAGTTCTGGATCTAGCACTCTTTGCTGGTCTTCCGCAGGAACTTCCGGCTGTAGCCGGTGTGTTGCGTACACAGGTTGCTCCACAACATGTACTTGCGTTATTTGGCAATATTGAAGAGATGATGACGCAGGCAATGCCGGATGGCCATGAGCATGCTGATATGTTCGACCAACTGTTTGGTTTTTATCGAGCTGCATTTGAGCAGATTGCGTTATACGAAACGGGATTTAGTGTTCGTGAAGATGGGTTGGTAATTCGTTCGCGTGTAACGCCGGCGGCAGGCCGCGCATTAGAACGAATCGTAGCGTCTCTTCAAGGTATCGATCCAGCTTGGCTTGTCAGCTTGGAGGGAGACAATCTTTTCGGAATTGTGGCAGGCAAGTATGAGGTTCCCAAGGGTCTTTTGCAGCTCTTGGTGAATTATTATATCACGTGGCTTCAGAGTATGCCTGTTGATTTTGCTATGGAGCCGGAATTGGTAGAGGCTATGTTTGAGCCTGCGTTGCAGACAGCAGGTGCGCCATGGTTTTTGACGGCAAACATGTCATCTGAAGATGGCTTTCGTTTGAGCAGTGGTATGCGAATTGACGATGCGGCCCGTGTGTTGCAGAAGATGATGGGGCTCATGGCTAGCGAAGCATACCAGCGCAGTATGACAGAGTCTGGTTTTTCCATGTCGCAAGCTGAGCCGCGTGTCGTGGAAGGCGTCGATGTTTATCGATGGGCTATGGATCTCGACGAGGAGATCTTTCGGGCTAAGATCGAGGAAGCTGGCGGGGATGAGGTCGATAGCGAGCAGTTTGAGATGATCCAGAAAATGATGAGCTCGTTTTTTTCGGGATATGATTACGCGGCTACATCAGACGGACTCGTATTTGGGGTTACGGATGATGCTGGTTTAGCAGAGGCTATTCGCTTGCTAGGCGACGAAGAAGGAGAGGCGTCTGCTACGGGGCAAGCAATGCTGGATCGCATCGGTGCGCCTGTGCTGCCATTTGTTGTTGCTCGATATGATTATCTGGCCTTGCTACATATGGTGCAGACGTTTGTGCCGGATGAAATGCCCACTTTTCCTGAAAAAGGCGAGGGATTTGTTTATGCTGCATGGCGAGCAGATAATGGCATTGAGCAGGCTGTGCTGATTCCGGCTGCAGATATCAATGCAATTCGTAATGCTTTTACGGCAGCGTTTTCACCATTCTAAGTCGCGCGCTGATGGCGGGGGTCCATGGCATCGCGTAGGCCGTCACCAATGCTGTTCAGCGCAAATAGCGCGACGCAGAGTGTTGTGCCGGGAACGATGAGAAGCCACGGATAACTTTCCATGGCTCGTGCGCCATCGCGGATTAAAAGCCCCCATGAGCTCATGGGGGGCTGTACGCCTAGGCCAAGAAAACTCAGGAATGACTCCAGCAGGATGACGCGCGGAATGGTAAGGGTTGTGTACACAATCACAGGACCGATCATGTTGGGAATCATATGGCGTACCATGATGCGTAGATGGGAAAACCCTAGTGCGCGTGCTGCACGGATGTAGGTTTGGTCTTTCAGTGCGAGCACTTGCCCACGAACGATTCTTGCCATGGTGAGCCATTCGACGGCACCAATGGCAACAAAGAGCAATAGGATGTTGCGCCCAAATACCACCATGAGAATAATCACAAATACGGTAAAGGGCAGGGCGTAGAGTGCATCCACGATGCGCATGAGAATCTGATCGGTTCGTCCGCCTGCATAGCCGGAGATGGTGCCGTAGCTTACGCCAATACCTAATGCCACCAGTGTCGCGGCCAAACCAACGGCTAGCGAGACGCGTCCGCCATAGAGCAATCGTGTAAAAAGATCGCGGCCAAGATCGTCGGTTCCCAGCCAATGACTCGCTTGGGGAGGGACGGGGCCTAGGTCGAGATCCTGATCGTCATATGCGTAAGGAGACAATAGTGGGGCGGCAAGGGCTCCCAACGAAAGCAGGAGAACGATGACGAGGGATATGCGGGTGAGTCGATTTTGAAAAAATCGCTTGGCAATGTTTTTTGCTGGATCTGAAAGACGTATTTTCATGGATTCAATTTGATGCGAGGGTTCAGTATGGCTAATGCAACATCGACAAGTGTGTTGCAGGCGATTACAAGTGCGGCATAGAAGGCAACAAGTCCGAGCACAAGCGTGTAGTCACGATTAAATGCGGCAGAGACAAAGACGCGTCCTAAGCCAGGTATATGGAAAAGGGTTTCCACGACGAAGGAGCCGGAGATAAGCCCTGCGATTGCCGGTCCCATGAAGGATATTACTGGAAGGATGCCCGGTTTAAGGGCGTGGATACCAATTACCCGTATGGGATGTAATCCCTTGGCATGAGCTGTTCGGATGTAATCCATGGGTAACACTTCGAGTAGGCCTGCCCTTGCTAATCGGGCGATATAGGCAGCATATACAATCCCGAGTGTGATGGATGGTAAAATACGGTCTGATGCGGTGTTCCACCCGGCAGCATGCACCCAGCCCAGTTGCAGGGAAAAGAACAAAACCAGTAGGGGGCCCAAAACGAATGGGGGGATACAAATACCAATAAGGGCCGATGCCATGGTGGCATGATCCAGAGCCGATCCCGGTTTCAAGGCCGATGCCAGGCCGGCAGGGATTCCGATTAGCAGGGCGACAAGCAGTGACCACGCTCCTAATTCCAAAGAAATGGGCAGCGCAGTGGTGATGATTTCCTGAACGGTTCGGCCGCCTTGGGTGAGAGAAGGACCGAGGTCGCCACGCAATAACCCCATAAGATAACGTGCATATTGAACTGGCAACGACGCGTCGAGGCCGTAATGACGCTGCAGTTGTTCTAGTGTGTGCGGAGGATACGCTCGTTCATCTGTAAAGGGACCTCCGGGCGCCAATCGAACGAGTATGAACGCAATCGTTATGGCTACCCATAATACGGGGATCGCAATGAGCAGACGTTGTAGTAGGAATTTAAACATGCGCTCATACTGTGAAAGCGGAACAGAATGTCAAGCCGCATTGGTTGGATAATCCATACAAGTAAGTGGATCTATGCTGCTATTGCGAAAGTTTGGTTGCTGCGTTGCGGATGGCATCGCGAGCGACTTCTGCGAGTGCCGGATGAATAAAAATCATATCCAAAAGGTCATCTAGCGTTCCTTCTTTTTTCATCATGGCAATGAATAGGTGAATCATGGAAGATGCTTCTTCTCCAATAATGTGCGCTCCTAGTAGTTTTCGGTGTTCTTTGTCGAAAATAACTTTGGCAAAGCCATGGTCGGATGCACGTGCCATGCCGGGGGTACTATCGGCATATTTCGCCTTGCCAACAATGACAGGGAGGTTTAGCGCTGCGGCTTGTTCTTCGGTCATGCCCACCCCGGCAATCTGGGGCACGGTGAATACGGCATAGGGCACGGGTCCGTAATGAATGGAAGGTGATTCTGTGGTTTTGCCAAATACAGATCGCATCAAGTATTCACCCTCATAGTTTACGGTATGCCGGAATAAATAATTGCCGACACAATCTCCCAAGGCATATACCCCTGGTTCATCAGTCTCTAGTCTCGCATTGACACGTATAAAGCCTTCTGGTGTGAGCTTGATATTTGTGTTCTCAATTCCCAGATTATCCGTATTCGGGACAACACCTGTCGCGACGAGTAAATTCTCTCCCGCAACCGGTGGCGTAGGCTTTCCATTCAACTTGCCGTGAATTTTAAACGTATTGCCATCATGCTCAATAGATTCGATGCTAAAAGGGCGATGTACGTTACTGTGGCGCTTGAATACACGCTCGAATTCGTCACTAATGTCTACATCCAATCCTCTGAGAAACCGGCTACGAACCAGGAAATGCACGCTAGATCCATAAATGGCATATGCCCCGCCGAGTTCCGTGGCAATATAGCCTGCGCCAAGCACCAGCAGACTTTTGGGAGGAGCAGGAAGCTGTAGCGCTTCCTTGCTTGTTATGTAAGGGGTGTTCTGCAATCCGGGGATTTCCGGAATTTGCGGACGACTTCCTGTTGCAATAAAGATCTTTGGTGCCGTGATGATTTCCTTGCCAACTTGCAGCACATGATTTTTGAGAAAAGAAGCATGATCACTGTAGTAGGTGATACCGGGAAAGTTTTTGTGCTTTTCGCGGTTCTCCTCTGATGTCTGGGTTACATCGCGTTTGATACGCGACATAACATCTGCAAAGCGTAGATCTGCTTTACCATCAAGACCGATGGCTTGGCTATTACGGGCAAGATCAGCGACTTCAGCCGGATGAATTAACATTTTGGATGGAATGCAGCCCCGATTGAGACAGGTTCCTCCAAAATCGTCTTTTTCAATTAGGGCGACGCGCATGCCTTGTTTGGCACAAGGCATGGCAATTTTGGTGCCTCCACCGCTACCGATAACAATTACGTCATATTCTCTCATGCTGCGGTATCTTGAATATCGGCTTTCTCTTTTAAATCAGCAACATAAGCTGCCACACACTTGCCGCGTTGGTCATGGCGAATCAATTCACGGATTTTGTCGCGGGATTCTTCAAATCCAGCCTGTCCGCCTTCATCCTCGGCTGTTTTCATGATGATATGAAAACCAAATTGGGTTTCGATAATGTCGCTGATTTCGCCAACGGCCATCTCAAAAGCAGCCTGCTCGAATTCAGGAACCATCATGCCGCGACTGAACCAACCTAGGCTACCTCCGTTTTGTTTGCCACTGGGACACTCGGAGTGCTGTGCTGCCAGCTCTGCGAAATCTTTTCCATCGCGAATGTCCTGTGCAATGCCTTCAAGACGCGACTCGGCGGTTACGCGATCATCATCACTGTCGGAATTGGGCCGAATCAAGATGTGAGACGCAGCTACCCGTTCCTGTTGAACATAATTTTCCTTATTATTATCGAAGAATGCCTTCATTTCTTCTTCGGTGGGATCCGACAGCCCTTCGCAGATTTTTTCGATCAGTAGGTCTACTTTGCAGCCTTCCGCAATGTTGTCGCGTAGCTGTTGTTCCGTAACGCCGTTTTCCTTGAGCCGCTGTGCAAAAACCTCGGGGCCGCCGGACTGCTCGATAATCGGTTGGATTTTCCGGTCGATCAAATCTTCAGGGACTGTTATATCCAAACGGCTGGCTTCATTGAGCAATAGCTTTGCTCCAATGGCCTGTTCAACGGCCTGTTTGCGCAATTTGTCATCGTTTGCCTTGAGTTGTTCGGGCGACATATGATTCGTGTAATACTGGCGAATACGACGATATTCGAAATCGATGGCTTCCTGAGGCAGAGGTTCTCCATTAATGGTAATCATAACTTTCATCTTTCCGCTTGTTTTGATGGTTTCTCTCTATTTGAATGGACCACTATCAGGGTAATGAGCGCTTCGTGCAAGATTTAATCGGTTGAAGGTTGCAAACTCGTCGTGATACAAACATCTTTTGTGATTTGCACATTCAGTTCATGCGTGGTGGGGTTTTGTGGTACCGAGGCAAGGAGAACAGGAAAATGAAAATGGTGCGACGAAGACGCAATGCCTGGCAGAGCAATCGCCGCTTACGGCAGGTCTTGTTTGCTTTCGCTTCGGCAGGTGCTTTGCTTGGAGTCGGGCTTTTATTATTGTATGCTGCTCAACGGCATCAGGTGATGTTGTGGTTGGGAGGCGTTTATTTGATGTTAGCTGGGTTTTTATTAGGTCTCTGTAACGTTTTGGCCTATTTGGATGACTTGCGTCGCCGGAAAGCGTTGCGCATCTCTGGGAATAGCGCTTTGGGATCGGCATAATGAATCGTGGACTTATACCTTGGGCGCACCATGTTGTTGCCGTTGATTATGCTGATGGGCAGCTACTTGCTGTGCGTGCGCACCGACAGGGGACCCGTCTTATCTGGTATCCTGTTTCGTTGACACCCCAGGAAATGACGCACCATCAGGATATTGTGCTGGCTGGTATCCAGCCGGGGATTGGCATGACTGCCTGGTTAAAAACACCGCTGCAGAATGTCCGAAAAGTGCGCCAAATCTTGCCTTCTTTTTTGGATACAAAGTTGCCCTTCCCCTTGGAAGATTGTGCATATGCTTTCAGTGAGCCTAATGGCAAGAACCAGGGGAGTGTTCCCATTGCTGGTGAAGGCAGTGCCGCATTGGCTTTTTTTGCGCGCAAAAGTGACTTGCAGCAGATGGAAGAACAACTCTCGGAAAGTGATGTAACAGCGCTTTTGTTTGACCACGAAGGGGTCGCTCTATGGTCCAGTGTTCCTGCTGCACCCGCAGATGTGCTACAAGTGATCGTGTGGTGCCGTAGGAAATCGGTAGTGGTTGTTTGCGGTGTGAATGGC
>SKVN01000201.1 GCA_007129405.1 Kiritimatiellia bacterium | reverse complement strand
GTTGGATGTACGCGTTTACCATCAATTTCAATCCGGCAGGTGAGTGTGACACTACCGTGGTTGAGATGGTTGCGCCACGAGGCGGGGAGCCGAAGTCGGAGGTGCGCATTCACACTTTTGGGATCGCGAGAGGCAGACCGTCCGGACAGAGGCGTTACCGCTCGGCGACCCGCGTTTCGGGCTTCGTGTTCGAGGCGTGCTTCAATGCGAAGGCGTCTTTCCTTGCGGGTGTCTTCGGTTTGCGCGGCGAGCACGAGTCCTGCTGCGACGACGTGCACACAGACCGTGCCTGCGAATTGGCTTTGCGGGCAAGGGCAGTCGCTCAGAACAGAGCCGTCTTCGAGCACTTTAAATCGGGTGTAGGTAAGGTGGCCAGCCGCTTGCACAGCCGCTCGCACAAGGTTGCCCTCAATCATGAGCTGATTCACAGCGTGCTGTTGCTGCAAGGCTAGCGCACTTTCGAGTGTTTTTTTGTCTGCCCAGTCGCAGACATGATGATGTGCCAGATATACAGACATAGCCGAGCAGTATAGACGGGGAGAGGGAATGAAAGCAAGTCTGGCTTGCATACGCGGGATTTCCGTATTGGCAGTAATCCCTTTATCAGGCAGGGGTGCTTAGGCGGCCAAGATGATGCGGGGGGGGCTTTGCTATGTTTTCATCGTAATCGGGTAGCCAGCGGAGGCGATTACGAGCAGGATTACGATTAGGATTTATAGAAAAACATTGAAGTGGCTGTTCAGGGGTTATACTGGAAGAGCATGAGGCGATAGGTTTTATAGCGAGCAAAGGTCTCGGCGGTCCGCAACCCCTGAAAGTATTTCTTTTCAAGCTTTTCGATTTTTTTACGAAAGATTTTACGCGCGAGTTTGGTGGTGCGAGGATAATTTGCCGTGCAGTAGCGAAAGGTTAATTCCCAGATGGGCAAGCCCACTTGATTAAGAAAGCTATTGACGAGATCATAATTACGCGCCGTTTCCTTGGTGATGTCTTCGTCGACCAAAGAGACGAAGGGGTAGTTCGTTATGGTTTCATGGAATGCCGTTATTTTGTGTCCACCCCCGATGGGGCCGCGTTCTTCGGCTGCACGTCGGAAAAAGTCACAAATCAGAAGATAGCCACCGGGGCGCAGTAGTTGAGTGGCTTTTGGGATAGAGACTTCATGCTTGATATACTGGAAGCTCTCGCTGAACATTATCATGTCATATGTTTTTTCAATATTAACATCCTGAAATTTTGCTTCATGAATGGGAACGTTCGCCCCTAGATTGTTACGTGCTTCAGCCGTAAGCAAACAGCTTGGAGATACGCATTCGATTTCGTAACCCTTTTCTAATAATCTTTTGGCCAATGCCCCTGCGCCACAGCCTACATCCAGAATCGTCTTTACCTCTGCCGGGATGGTTTTAAGCAGCAAGGCGGAATGCTGATCTTGTGCTTTGCAAAGATTTTCGGGCGTAACGGGAAGGTCGTCGGTCCATAATCCATAATGCAGATCGTCAGACCCGAAGAAGTATTTTCCAGCGATCAATCCCATGACGAGTCCAACTTCGCGTGAATCCATGGCTTTTTTCTTGCCCATTGCTTTGTCTCCTGTTTCCGACAAATCCAGTTTTCAGTGCTTGTGTGAAATATTTCCTGTGTATCACAAATGTGTTGTTAGCTGCCAATCATATTCTGCGCGTCGGCGGGAAAATCGCAGGTGGACGAGATTCAAATTATTAGTGCGGAAAGGGGAGCACGCAGGCGATATCTTCGACACCGGTCAGTGCCATAAGGAGGCGATCAAAACCGAGTGCTACGCCAGCACATGGCGGTAGACCGTCGTCTTCCAAGACGGCGAGAAATGCTTCGTCAAGAGGATACACCGCTTCCCCGCGCATGCGTTTTTCTTCAACGGCTTTTTCGAAACGCTCTCGTTGCTCTACGGGGTCGGTAAGTTCCGAAAAGGCATTCGCTAACTCGAGTCCTCCGGCGTACAGCTCCCAGCGCTCCGCAACGAGCGGATTGTCTGGTTTGCGTCGCGCAAGAGCAGCAACGGGGGATGGATAGTCCATGAGGATCGAGCAGTGCCCCGGAGGTAGACTTGGTTCGATAATGTTTACCATATCGAGATCAAAACGATCAGGATCGAAGTTGGAAACGGGGTCCCACCCGGCGCGCTCGAGGTAGATATCCTGGATGGTGTGAATTTCCCATGGATTGGAAGGGTCGAAGTGGGGAGAAAGCCCTGTTTGAGAAGAAACGGTATCGATGACGTGGGATATGAGATCTTGCATATCTTGCAGAATGATCATGTAGTCGGCATCGCGACGGTACCATTCCAGCATCATGAATTCAGGGCGGTGGCGGCTACCATACTCCTGGGCTCTGAAACATGGCCCCAGTTGGAATATGTCATGGGCTCCTGCAGTCAGCATGCGCTTCATGTGCAATTCGGGGGATGTCCGCAAGTATTGCGCACCTGCTGGTTCTGCGACGATATGCAGTTCCGGTGCTGGTGCAGGTAGTCGTACCGGTGTGTCTACCTCCCAGAATTTCCGGGTATAGAAAAAAGATCGGATGGCCTGTGCTGCGGTATGCCGCAGTTGCAGCACATGTTCGGATGGCAGGTTCACCGAACGCGTTCCGAGTATTCACCTGTGCGGGTATCGATGCGGATCATATCGCCTTCGTTGACAAAGAGCGGTACTTGCAACTCATAGCCGCCCTCTACCGTGGCAGGTTTCATGACGTTGGTGGCGGTGTTGCCTTTGGCGCCTGGTTCCGTGAACTCTATCTTTCGTTCAACGAAAATGGGTAATTCAATGCCAATGGGTTGCCCATTGTGAAAAAGGACATCGACTTCGATTTCCTCTTTCAGAAAGTAGCGTTGGTCGCCGAGAACCTTCTCGGAGAGATGAATCTGTTCATAGTTTTCGTCCATGAACACATAATCGTCCGCTTCCTTATAGCTGTATACGAGGGTTTTCTCGATCAATTCCGGTTTGTCGATTTTATCGTTGGATCGATACTGTTTCATCTGCGTGGAGCCGTCGATCATACTTTTAATACGGCAGGTGTATATTGCCTGTCCCTTGCCGGGTTTCATAAAGTTATATTCAGTGATAACATAAGGTGTGCCATCGACTTCTATTTTTAGACCTTTGCGTAAATCGGATGCTGAAAACATGCTGCACTTCTCCTGGGTTGGCGCGGTTATCCATGCGCGGTTTCTTAAAAAGGGTTGTAAACATAAGCGATTGAAAGTTGTTTTGTCGAGAAAAAGCGACATTCGGTTGTCGGGAGGGGCGCGTGATTGGGATGTGGAGAGTAAGGTTGAGAAGGAGCACGAATTACAGATTGCGATTTAGCCGCGCATAGATAAGGCTTTAGGGAGATTGACATGCGACCAATTGCTGCGTATGGTTACCCGCTGCAATGTTTTCCGGGCGAGTGGTGAAATTGGCAGACACGCAAGACTTAGGATCTTGTGCCGCAAGGCTTGCGGGTTCGAGTCCCGCCTCGCCCACCATGCCTGGTCCTTATGGGTTATGCATGTTGCGCCAGTCTTCGTTTGAAGCGCAGTGCTGGGCAGAAGCTGCCAGATTGCGTGGGGCATGTACAGTCTGGGGGCTTACGAATTGGTGGTTGACAGTAGTTTGCTGAAGCTATATGTTTGCAAGCTGTTTTGGTTTTTGAAGGGAATCTGATGATGAAGACATTTTTACCCAAAGACCCCGGTGCGGATCGGGATTGGTATGTTATTGATGCTGCAGGTGTGCCTGTTGGACGGCTTGGTGTTAAAGTTGCCAACATGTTGCGCGGGAAGGATAAACCAACGTTTTCGCCACAGGTGGATACGGGCGCATTTGTAGTGGTGGTCAACGCAGAGAAGGTGAAGTTGACCGGATCGAAGGAAGAAAAGAAAATATATGCTCGCTATACCGGCTATCGGGGTGGGCATCGAGAAGTGCCGGCGGCGGCCATGCGTGCGCGTCATCCAGAGCGGATTGTTCAGTCTGCGGTGAAGGGGATGCTGCCGAAGAACAGGCTTTGCCGGCATATGTTCAGCCGCCTGAAGGTGTATGCTGGAGCTGAGCATCCGCATGTGGCACAGCAGCCACGTGCGATTGAAGTATAACCGTTTGGAGAACGATTGTGGAATTGAAAGAGCAAAGCAGCGCAACGGGGCGGCGTAAGACCGCCGT
>SKVN01000091.1 GCA_007129405.1 Kiritimatiellia bacterium | reverse complement strand
CGGGAAAAGAACGAGACAGAAACTCAATTGCTTTTCCGGTTGGTAATTTCGGCATACCTGGTTCGGCATGCACCGCTTTGGCGCAAAGAATACAGGTTTTCGTATCCGCAAGTTCCAGCAAAGCTGCGTTTTCCAAAATATGTTCAGCGGTTTGGTCGAGCGTGCTACGCCATAGGTCGGGTAGCTCAGCCCAACCTCGCTGCCGGAGTTGCGGCATGGCATCATCCTGTTCTAAAGACGTCAGCAAAATTTGTGCGAGTTCTACTTTACAGATACCGCCTTTGATCAGGTTTGTTAATAGAATGCCTAATTCGGTGCGGTTTGTAACAAAGTCTTCTCCGTGTGCAGCTTGACGGAGCCGCCGTGCTCCGTCTGTTTCGGCAGGTGTGCCTGCGACGCAGCTTTCAAACACCATATCGGCAGCGCATTTGGCATCTTTTTCGTCGAGCTCAGAACCTTGCTCAGGTCCGGATAACCAAAGGTGGCCAAGCTTATTTATCGCAACAAGGTTTTCCAAATGTTGTTTGCGGGCAGGATCGTAGGGGTGATGATCTTCAAAGCGCTTTGAATAGATGCCGCTTTCGTTTAGTTCGAGGATGTCCTGTTCCAGTTCCGGGAAGGCGGCTACGGGCAGGTCCGCAAGATAGAGTTCGGCGGGGGCATGGTTTTTTAGAGCAAGTAGTGATTCATGATAGTTAACGAATACAAACTGGTACTCGTGGCCATACCGGAAAGGTTGATTGTTTTGGCGGGCTTGCTGGCGCAGTGCGGCGGCATATAGAACAGCGCTGGCGACGGTGTCGAGATCTCCTCCCGTCTCGTGCATTTCTCGCAGCGTTTCAAGCAGAGGAATGGGGCTGCCAGAAAAGCCTTTTGCTGCTGCTGCGGCATGGAGCAGATGCCGGATGGTTGCTTCGTTGCGCTCTCCTTGATGCGTCGTGATTAGATTTTTTACATCCTGTAGGACGGCAAGCAAGGGTTGCAGTTCCGTTTCGGCTTCTTTTGCAAGGTGGGTTGCTCTGGCTCGACGCGCAGCAGGGGAGAAGGGTATGCCTAATTCGGGGAAGTCGCGACGTAGGCGATCTTCGGCAAAGCGACTGAAACGATCTATTCTTGGGTGTTCCTCCGCAGGGAGCGGAGGGCTCATCAAAAACCGACTTACGATAAGTTTGCAGAGTGATTGGTAATAAGGCTCCTCGGTGGGATCATTTAGCAAATGCCGCAACAGGGTGGCACTGCGGGCAGGAACGAGAATAGATCCGCGATGCCAGAATGATGTGACGGCGAGCATCTGAAGCAGGCGCTCTGCCGCCTCTACATACGTTCCTCCCCACCCATGGATCACAAGTAATTTGGTTTGATTTCGCTGCATGGCAGATCCTGTATGACCGCTTATCGTACTGGTGTCGGTGTATGTCGTAAAGGAAATAGCTACTAGTTTTAAACGTGCTGCGTTGCAGTTGACGGGGGTAAAGCTTTTGTTTTCTTTGAACTTCTTTATGGTATCGACATGCAGATTGTGATGTAATTCGGCCATTATGCGTAAGATTGGTACCATATCCGAGGAAGCACAAGCTCAGCGTTTTATCGACTACTTGTTTACCACTGGTGTTGCTGCACATGTGGATACACATGATAATGGAACGCACAGCATATGGGTTGAAGATGAAGACCGGCTTGAGAAAGCCCGTTCCGTACTGGATGCATATCTGGAGGACCCGGGGGCCCATATGTATCAGGAAGCAACCGATAAGGCCGAGGAGCAGCGTAAGAAACAACGCCGATCGGAAGCCGCCTTTTCTCGTCAGATATTTGATCGCAATCGGATTGCCCGTCGGGCCCGGTGGGGTTCCACTCCGGTAACGCGTATTTTGATTTTACTCAGTGTGCTAGCAACGCTAGTCGGTGGTTTGGGTAGTGATTCGGAAGTTGTGCAATGGCTTTTGATTAGCTTATATCAACGCGGGTTACCGGAGATATTCCGAGGGCAGGTGTGGAGGCTCTTTACCCCGATCTTTTTGCATGCATCTCTGCTCAATGGTGGTATTGGTTTTTTGCATATTTTATTCAATATGCTTTGGTTGATGGATTTGGGTGGGATTATCGAGCGCGTGCAAGGAGGGTGGTCCCTGCTAATCAAGGTGTTAGTAATCGGGGGATTATCAAACCTTTTGCAATATTACGTGGCGGGTCCAGCGTTTGGAGGGATGTCTGGCGTTGTTTTCGGTTTGTTGGGATATAGCTGGATGCGCGGTCGTCAAGATGTAACGAGTGGTTTGTTTGTGCATCCTCGGATCATGTTTATGATGACGTTCTGGTTTTTTCTGGGCTTTACGGGTATGATGGGGCCAATTGCAAATGCGGCGCATGGAGGAGGGCTTGCGGTTGGATTGTTTTGGGGATATGTGTCATCCACTCATGTTCATGTTCGGAGAGGATAGGCGCAGTATGTATGAGATAACAAGGGGTTGATGATGAAAGTATATAAGTATCGTGGTGGTATATGTGTTGGGGTTTTGTGTTGCATGGTTTCCTTTGTTGCCGCAGAGGTTGTTGATTTTACCTATTTGTCGGATGGTATAGAAGATGCCGGGCTGGAGGCAGGCGTTGATATCTGGGACATGGCATCTGATGGGGATGATGATCTAGGGGTAGATCAAGTTCTTGCTTCGCGTGTGGCGGAACTAGAACAGCTTGTTGTTAAGCGTGACCGTCAGGTTTCTGAATTAAAGCAAGCTCTTGAGGATATGACGGCTACGTTTACTTTGCAGATGGCGGAAATGCGATCGGCTGCAAAATCGCAAGATGCAGCCGCTATGCATGAATGGGCGGACTCGCCGGCTCAAACGTCCCGATCATCCTCGACTGAACAACGAAGGATATTAGTGGGAGCAATGGATACGGATGCTGCACAGCTTGAGCAGGCCATTGCTGCATTTGATAAAGAACATCAGAAAGCACTTATAGCATTTGAAATTATCCATGCAGAAGCTATCGCGGAATTTGAGAAACAGCGGCAGGAGCTTATTGCAACATTTGAGTCCAAGCATGATGAGGTTGTGGGTGCATTAGAGCAAGAACTCGACAGGATAACTTTGGCGTTGGAAGAGGAACGGGAACGTCGGGATACAGCCATGGAGCAGCTGACCTCATCTTTACATCAAGAGTTCAAGGAGTCGCTAGCGGATCTGGAAGAGAAGCACGCACACGAGCTTGCAAAATTGCAGGCAGATCATTCTTCGGAAGTAGCGACAGCACATGCAGCGTACGAAACGTTACTTGCTGACACGCGTCGGGAACGTGAAGAGATACAAAAATTACAGGATGAGGTTTCCCGTTTGGAGGCAGCGCTACGTATTGCCCAGCGGGAAAACGAACAGGAGCGTTTTCTGTTAGCCTATAATAGTGGTTCTTTGTTTATGGCGGCTGGTCGGTATGATCGCGCAGAGACGGAACTATTGAAAGCTCTTTCGGTGCGGGATGATGATGCGCCGCTCCATTATAATCTTGGTGTTTTGTATGACGAGCATTTGCGTCAACCCGTCAAGGCTCGGCGTCATTATGAACGTTTCCTCGAATTGGCACCGAATGATCGGGATGCCCCAATGGTAATGCAGTGGTTACGGGAATTGCGGTAAGGCAACAGCGCGCGATGGAAGAAACGCTGGATAGTCGTATAGCTTTTGCAGGTCGAGCGCTGACACTGGAAGTGCTATCGATCGATATTGGTAATGGTCGTGTCAGCCAACGCGAAATCATTCGTCATCCGGGTGCTGTAGTAGTCATTGCTGAACGCACGGATGGAAAGTTTGTTTTCGTGCAGCAGTATCGGAAGGCAATTGAAGCTTTGTTGTTAGAGGCGGTTGCGGGTACCTTGGAACAGGGGGAAGATCCGGAAAATTGTGCGCGGCGCGAATTGCAGGAGGAGAGCGGCTATGTTGCAGGCTCGTTGATTTCTTTGGGAACGATTACGCCCGCCCCGGGATATTCATCTGAACGGCTCTATGTATATTATGCGCGCACGAACTTACAGGCGGGAGATATGAATCCCGACGATGATGAACGGATAGAGGTCGTTCATCTGACGAGAGAAGCCGTTGAGCATGCGATTGACCAAGGTGCGTTATGGGATGCCAAGACACTTGCGGCCTGGCTGCTTTTTCTGCGGTATGAGGGTAAAGGTTAGCCTAGAGCGGTATGTATGCGCGCTTCGATTTCATCGATGGGAATACGTTCCTGCTGCATGCTGTCGCGTTCGCGCAGTGTAACCGTGTTTTGTTCCAGCGAGTCGAAGTCGACGGTG
>SKVN01000014.1 GCA_007129405.1 Kiritimatiellia bacterium | reverse complement strand
GCCACTGCGTGGCCATCACATCCCCAATCCTTTTGCCGCAACCCCACATATGGAGTGCGGTGACGAGCAAAGCGAACTCACCGCTTTGGGAAGGCACGGAGTGCCAGGGTCGGCGACAACCTCACGCTTTCATCCAAATCAATCCTCCTGCACATATCAGATGCGCAGCGCCAACCCTCTACCCTTTCCACGCGCCCCTAAACCCCCTCCGCCAAATCCTTGAAATTCCTCAGCAACCGCTTGCCCGATGGCGTCAAAACAGACTCTGGATGAAACTGCACCCCATACGTCGGATGCGAAGCATGATGCAATCCCATGATTTCACCGTCTTGCGTCCATGCATCTGCAATCAAACAATCCGGCATCGTCTCCTCGATAATCGCAAGTGAGTGATAACGTCCCGCAGGGAACGGATTCGCCATGCCCTTGTATAGTGGCGTATCCTCATGGGTAACCGGCGACGTCTTCCCATGCATAATGCTTTTGGCATGATACACCGTCGCGCCAAACGCCACCCCAATGGACTGGTGTCCGAGACAGACCCCCAGAAGCGGCACTTTCCCGCTCATACGCTGAATCAATGCGACAGATATACCAGCCTCGGCGGGTGTGCAGGGTCCTGGAGAAATCACAACGCCAGCCGGCTGTAACGCCTCAACCGCATCAACCGTGATCGTGTCGTTGCGAAATACGCGAATATCAGCGCCCTGACCACGCATCACTTGCACGAGGTTGTACGTAAAAGAATCGTAATTATCGATCAATACGATCATCTCACGCCACCTCCAATCCATTCAATGCCATATCTACCGCCCTGCGCATCCCACGAGATTTGTGACACGTCTCCTCATATTCACGCGTCGGATCACTGTCAAAAACGACCCCCGCACCCGCCTGCACGCAGACCTGGCCCCCCTCCACTTCCAGCGTACGAATCGTAATCGCAAAATCCATATTACCATTGTAACCAATATAGCCGATAGCCCCCCCGTACACACCGCGCGGCATGGGTTCAAGCTCGTTAATAATTTCCATAGCGCGAATCTTGGGCGCACCTGAAAGCGTGCCAGCCGGAAAGGTCGCCTTCAAGACATCATACGCATCAAGGCCCTGTGAAAGAATTCCCTCTACATGCGAAACGATATGCATCACATGACTATACCGTTCAATCACCATGTAATCAGTCACTTGCACGGTACCTGGTTCTGCAATACGGCCAATATCATTGCGTCCCAGATCCACCAACATCACATGCTCCGCTTTTTCCTTCTCATCCGAGAGCAAATCATCCGCCAGCGCACGATCTTCTTGCTCGGTCTTGCCACGCGGTCGCGTCCCGGCAATCGGCCGCACCTCAACGCGATTCCCCGTCAAGCGCACCATAAGCTCTGGCGACGAACCCACTAATGTTTGCCCACCAAGCTTGAGAAAAAAGGTATAAGGCGAAGGATTCAGCAGCCGTAATGCGCGATACAACTGCAGGGCTGGCACATCCGTTTCGGCTGTAAAACGCTGGCTCAATACGACCTGGATGATATCGCCCTCCACAATATACCGCTTGGCTGCACGAACAGACGCCTCAAAGGCCTCTTGCGACATATTCGAAGAGAAGTCAGCCGGCGGATACTTCTGCGCGAGCGGCATCTTGTGTGCGGCTAGCGCATCAACAATGGCAGCAATATCCGTCTCCGTCTGATCATAAAGCGCAGACGCATCTGCCACGTCACGCGGTCGCGTGCAAAACACGATCTTGAGGGTATGCCGCACGTTGTCGAAAACGATTAACCGATCCACTTTCAAAAACCGACTCGTGAGCGTTGCATTCGTTTGTGACGCTTTGGGGACAGGTAACGCCTCAAAATCACCCGCCGACTCATATGCCAATACCCCCACAACGCCACCCGCGAAACGCGGCAAACCCGGAATTTCCGCTACGCGCAATCCCTGATACACGCTCCGGAGTTGTTCGAGATCCTTCGACGCCCCCTTACTGTGATCCACCTCCAGACACAGCTCCGGATTCATCCCCACAAACGAGTAGCGCCCCCAGGTTTCCCCTCCCTCCATGCTTTCAAACAAAAAGGCGTTCTCATCCTCGCAAAAACGACTCAATACAGAAACGGGCGTCTCGCCATCCGCTAAAACTTCACAATACACCGGCACGACATCATACGTTTCTGCGAGTTTTAAATATTCAGACTTCTTTGGATGCACATTATCCTCTACACATAATAAACTTTAACAATCGGTGCAGCATTGCAATACAGATATGCCCCGATGTCAATCCCTTACGGCCCAAAACGCCAACTTCGGTGTGTATCGGAAAATCTATAATAAAGTTGACCGAAGGGTAAAAGCCTCATACGGTAACCATGTGTAACAACGATTTACATGGAGAGGTCGTGTATGAAACCAAAACGGATGATCCTGCTCGCTGCAGTCCTGATTGTCGGCGGGCATCTAGCAACAAGATCTGGCGCCCAAAATCAAAATGGTACCGAGGCAGCGGATACGCTGTCTGATGAACAAATCCGCGCACTTGTAACCGAACGTCCAGCTTCGGATGGCACATCGATCCGTTTGAACGCGCGTGCAGGACAAAATAATCGTCTCACGCCCGAACAACGACAAAACCACATCAATGCCGGGACCATTCCATTCCAAATTACGGCTGATGTATTCATGGTAGCCGCGAATGGCAGGCGCGGAAGTCGCGTCAACGGAGACATTTTGTTTTACGTATTGGATCAAGACGGAAATGTTGTGGATGCAGGGAAACGCACGGTCAGACAGATGTGCCCTACCTGAGGAGGCCGGGGCGGCTACTTCGGTGAAGTAGCAACACAAGGTGAATATACAGTTGTTGTTTGGTTGGATGATGCGAACGACAAGCGGCTGGGAAGCAAAGTAACCATGCGCTTGCAACCAGTAGGAGAACGCTAACCAGCACACAACACTGACATCATTCATACTGTAAACGCCCGTGACGAAACAATCGTACGGGCGTTTTTGTGTGTCAAACGCCCGCGGATAAATTTTGACACAGAGAAAGACAGTACGATATGTCGGAATGCAAAAAGAATACAACGTGTTGTGGAACCATACAGGAGCCAAACGGTCCTGCCCCCGACGCCCTCGCCTGGTTTAACAACATGGTTCCGCAGGCTCTCGCATATGCCGAAAAACAAAAGACTGATGGACACCCCCTCGTCGGGATCATGTGCGAATATGCCCCGCGTGAATTAATCATGGCTGCCGGAGGGGTACCCGCCTGCCTCTGTGGTGGCTCCGCTTCTACCATTCCTGCTGCCGAACGATACCTGCCCGCAAACCTGTGTCCGCTGATCAAATCAACGTTTGGCTACAGCGTGCAACAAAGTAACCCATTCCTCGAAATGGCCGACTTGGTGGTAGCCGAAACCACCTGCGACGGTAAAAAGAAAATGATCGAACTACTGTCGGAGTCACGCGCCGTTCACGTGCTGGAACTTCCGCAGAAACCCGATGAAGCCGATGCGCTCTCATACTGGGAACAAGAACTCCGTAAACTACAGAAGGTTCTGGAAGAACGCTTCAACACACAGATCACAAAAGAAAAGTTGCAAAACGCCATCAAGACGATGAATCATGAACGCAGACTGCGCCGCGATTTGGCCCGTCTCATGCAGGACGATAATCCGCCGCTAACAGGCTGCGAACTGCTAAATCTGAAAAGCATCATCGCCTGTATACCCGAAGATCTGGCGCAATATGAAAAAGCACTGCAAGAGCTGCCGGGACGTAAACTCGATCCGCCCGCAAACCGGCGGGTCCGCGTCTTACTAACGGGCGTACCCATGCCCCATGGGGCTGAACATATCATCGAACTCATTGAGGCCAATGGCGGCCTTGTCGTATGCCAGGAAAACTGCACGGGCTTGAAACCGATTCTCGAAGATGTCGATGAGCAGGCCGAAGACCCTATACGGGCCTTGGCAGAAAAATACTTTCACCTGCCCTGCTCGGTTATGTTACACAATGACCGCCGATTAGAAACCATCAAAGAGCTCGTAACCCTATATCGCCCCCAGTGTATCATCGAAGTCATCTGGCAGGCTTGTCTTACCTATGATGTTGAATCTGCCCGCATTCGAAGACTGGCAGAAGACACGCTACAGCTACCCTATCTCCGTATCGAGACCGACTATTCGCGCGCCGATGCCGCACGGCTGGCAATGCGAATAGAAGCACTCTTCGAAACGGCAAAGTAAAACACAAGAAAGGACACGCACATGAGAACATTGGCGCAAGTTGGTTTGGCTGACGTACAGGCCG
>SKVN01000018.1 GCA_007129405.1 Kiritimatiellia bacterium | reverse complement strand
TTGGGGCGGCAAGCGGATTGGTGGATGCAGTTCCGGGTTTTGGAGCCTGCCGAAGGCGCAATTCTCTCGTATCGCGCTTTGCCGTATTATTTGCACGGTAATGATAGCGGTTGGGATAATAGTACCATGTTCTCCCAAGGTGTGCCGCTCGTGTCGCCGGATCTCTCGGCGTTACTCGTGTTGCAAATGGATGCTCTTGCGGTTCTCGCAGCCGAACTGGGTAAAGAGGATGAAGCATTGAATTGGCAAATGCGCGCGGATCAACTTTTTACCGGACTTATGGCGGAGCTTTGGCAGAATGACCATTTTGCGGCGCGATTGGGCAATACGGGTGGGGTGGTGGAATGCCAGAGCCTGATTCCCTGGTTGCCCTTGATCCTCGGGGAAAGGTTGCCTGATGATGTGCGCAATTGCTTGAAAGACGGGATGATGGGACACTTGACCGAATGGGGGTTGGCAACGGAACGCGTGGATAGTCCATGCTACATCGCAGATGGATATTGGCGTGGTCCCATCTGGGCTCCTTCTACCTATTTGGCTGTGGTCGGTTTGGCGCGGAGTGGATATGCGGATCTGGCAAATGATATTGGACGGCGTTTTTGCAAGCTTTGTGCCAAGAGTGGATTTGCCGAGAATTTTGATGCGGTAACAGGAGAGCCGTTGCGCGATTCTGCGTATACCTGGACATCGAGTGTTTTCTTGTTGCTGGCGGAGCGGGTGCGTGGGGCGTAAGAGGTGAGACGTGGAACGTAAGAAGTGAATGGGGGGCAGATGATGCGGTGGGATTTGCTTTATAGCAGCGATTAATGTTTTCCTTTTGAGTGCGGTGATCGGAATCACCGCTTTGGGTTGGCATGGAGTGCCGGGGTCGGTGATTGGCTGGGCGCATTGGGTTGATCGATGGCGTTGGTTGTGTCGAGTGCTCTGGGTGGTGCATTGGCCCCGTCGCTTCGCTCCGCCCAAAGCGGTGAGGTCGCTATCGCTCATCACCGCACTCCAAAGAAGGGTTGATGAATGGTTGCGTTGAAAGAATAACCGCAACGTCTTACATGTAAAACTCAAGCTACAGGTTGTATTATGCGATTTCTTTTGTGTGTGGTGACCATAATATGGGCTGTGGGATTAGCAGGGTGTTTGCATTTGGGAGAAGAAAGAAATATGACACATATTGATGTAGAGAATTTGAATGGCGTTCGTGGCAAGGCCTTTCAGGTGAATGCGGATACGCGCGAATTCGAGTTATTAAAAGAGACCGTCATTGATCCGCAGACGGACGAAGGACGATCGCGGCACACCGTCCAGTGGGCCGAAAATGCGCGTTTTATCAAAGTGGTGCAACAAAACGGGTTTATGGGGGTTGAAGGACCGGTGCAGGTCGTTGTTTCAAGCTTGGATGAAAGCAATATGCAAGCAGCTGTGGCAGGAGAACCATTCATGGTTATGCAGGTAACCGTGTTGGGTCCCGCTGATAAGGTAGAGGATTTTGCATCTGGGACAGACGTGCTGCAGGCCGAATTTACCCCTGATCCCGAATCGGACAGAGAGTGGGGCGGCAGCATAGTCATAGATGGGCGTGCGGTTCCGATGCGGCTAAGGGGACCGCGTGCAAGCGTAACCGTGCGAACAGATGCTTCTGCCTCTGATTTTGCCGAAGGATTCTGGGAAACGCGACTGACAGGTGAGTATGTGGGAGAGCGGTTTGTGGCAAGGGAACTAGAGATTTTCCCGCTGGTAGATCCGCGTACAGTGGATGATCCAGCTTTGCCACGTGTATTGGTGATCGGGGATTCGATTAGCATGAATTATCATGATGCCGCGAAAACGGCCTTGCAGGGAATTGCCAATTATTATCGCATCGAAGGTAATGGAGGTCCTACTACGCGAGGGGTTCAGGCTACAGAGTTGTGGCTCGGGAATTACTGGGAAGAGGGATTGCAGTGGGACGTCATCCAATTCAATTTTGGGTTACATGACTTACGCCAAGCGTATGACCCTGAGAAAGAAACATTCGGGGCGCATCAGGTTGGTGTCGAGGACTATAAAGTGAATTTGGAACGCATCATCGGTACGCTGCGTGAGACGGGAGCCACGCTGATGTGGTGTACGACGACACCGGTTCCGCAAACCCGCACAGGGAGTTGGCCGGAGCCCATCGGGCATGCCGGACGCCAGAAAGATGAAGATTTGGTGTTCAATGCGGCAGCGATGGAAGTGATCCATCATCACCCGGATATTCTGGTGAATGATATAAATACCTTTGTGCGTGCAGCGCCGGAACTATCTGCTTGGCGCAAAAAGGATGATGTGCACTTCTGGTCTGGTGACGAGCAGGCGGTTGTCGGACAGTTTGTGGCAGCGCAAATCAAACGGGCTTTGGGCGTGCGGGAAAAAGCTGAAAAGCAAAAAAACTGAAATTGCTGGCGTGTCCGTCGTAGTCCCGCTAAGCGGGACGAAGACAGGTGAGCTTTGCTGGTATTAACTGCGGATGATGGGAAGTAGGGTGACATGGCACTGTAGACGCCCCGCCCTAGGGGCGTTGACGCAGTGAAGCCGTAGCGGCTTGCTGTGCAATATACAATTATCGGAGTCTGGAATGAAAATCGTACATGGGTTAATGAAGGGGCAAGTGTTGCAGCGGGATGCGCATGGTGTGGCATCGGCGGCGATTCGTGGCAGGTGCAAAGGAAGTGGTGCTGTGGAGGTTCGTGTTCTGAAAGGTGCACGTACTTTGAAGGGCTTTGGGTGGAAGCAGATCGGCATTGCGCAAAACGGAAAATATGAAGCGGCTCTGCGCGAGCTACCGTGTGGCGGCCCGTATGTGGTGGAGCTGCGCGTTGTTGGTGAACGTGAATTTGACAGCATGCGCGTAGAGGCAGTTTTTGTCGGGGATGTATGGATTTTGGCTGGGCAATCAAATATGGAAGGGATTGGGCGCATGTCGGCTGCGCGCAGGCCGCATCCGATGGTGCGGGCGTTTTATATGCGTGATGAATGGGGTGTTGCAGAAGAGCGAATCCACCATTTGGCAGAGGCCGTTGATCGCGTTCATAACGGGTATGGCGATGGTCCCGGACGTCCGGCAAAAGTTGTTTTACAGAAGGGGCGTACGTCTGCAATCAAGGGTGTAGGGCCTGGGCATGCCTTCGGTATCGAGATGTTTAAGCGCACGAGTGTGCCGCAGGGATTGATTGCCTGTGCGCATGGCGGCACGAGCATGCAAGAATGGTCGCCAGTTTTACGGGACAAGGGTGGTGATTCGTTGTATGGCGCCATGCTGCGGCGTTATGAAAAGCTGGGACAGCACGCTGCCGGTGTGATCTGGTATCAAGGAGAGAGTGATGCTAACCAGAATGAAGCACAGTGCTATACCGAGCGCATGCAGGGGCTGGTTACATCGATGCGTCGCGATACCGGCCAGAAGGATTTGCCTTGGGTGATTGCACAGATCGGTCGGCACGCCAGTAAGGAAGATTGCACACCTTGGAACAGCATCCAAGAGCAACAGCGCGTCTTGCCGGATAAGATTCGGCGATTGGACGTAGTACCTGCGGTGGATCTGGAACTTGATGATTGCATTCACATCGGTGGCGAGGAACAGCATCTTCTAGGACGTCGATTGGCGCGAGCGGCAGATCGCTTGGTACACAAGGCTAAAGGGGTAAAACCTGCTATTGCCTTAGATCGGATCGAATTGGTCTCTACACCTGGGTTTCCTACAGGAAGTGCGCCGACCGCGGTTCGTATATCGTTTAGGCATGTAGCTGGCGGCCTCATCAGTAAGGGTGCCCCCACAGGGTTTTCCTTGCATGATGAAAACGGGGTGCTTTTGCCAGCCATCTATCGCACGACACTCGACGGGAACACAGTGATGCTGCATACACAAGAGAGCCGCTTGCTGCTGAAAGCGGCCCGATTGTCCTATGGGCATGGTCGTTTCCCGTATTGCAATATCACCGATCACGAGGGGATGGGATTACCTGTTATCCAACTGCTGTCAGTTGCTACGCATCAATCAGGATCTTGCCGGAATTGAAAAGCGTCATTCTTTCCATATATCGGTTCGATCTCAGAGATCAATAAGATGCAGGAGCTTTTTGGCGCAACGATGGTACAAGGCGCTGCATTTCGGAATCAGTGGCAGCATCGGACGCGACATCATAAGCTAGTGCTGCGTGTGTGAGGATAATCAGCTTAGGTGAGATTTTTTCCGGTGGCAGCTTCAGCCATGGCTTGAATGTTGGCTGGCGGCACATTGGGGAGCACGGCTTCATGACTTGGGCTGATGATGAGACGCGGGCTGAGTGCATCGGAAACGCGTTCCACA
>SKVN01000105.1 GCA_007129405.1 Kiritimatiellia bacterium | reverse complement strand
AGATGGTATTGAATGGTTTGATGGCAGGCGCCCTTGTTGCTGGTATTGCTGGCAATGTGCATGCGCAAGCTTCTGCGACATCGGCAAACAGCGGTGTGGAAAGACTGCAGATTCGTGGTCGTGTCCAGACGCAGGCTGCTTATGTTGATGCAAAGAATGATGATGGTAGTGATGACTATCATACGTTTGAGATTCGTCGTGTCCGCATGGGTATGCGGGGCACCTTGGCAGATAATGTTCGCGCTCAGTTGGAAGCCAACTTGGTGCCAGGCTCATCTTTGAGCATGCGTACGGCTTTCATTCAGTGGCGTGAATACAAACCTGCTTACATCAAGGTTGGTTTTGACAAGCCACACAGCAGCATCGAGGAAAACACGTCGTCGGCTGAAATTCTGACGGTTGAGCGGTCCTTGATTAACGGACTGGTTGCGGCACCGGGCCCGTTGACAGGCTTGATGATTGATGGTGCACATGAGTTGCTGGTTTATGGTCTGGGTGTATTTACGGATTCTGCAAATCGTAATGCTGCCAACCAGGAACCGAAGTACTTGTACAATGCCATGGTAGGGTTGGTGCTGGATGATCTTGTTGGCGATGACAACAGCTTGTTGATTCGTGCCAGCTATCTGAATAGCGATGATCCTAGTGGTAGCCTTGGCGCTGCATTTGATGATGTGATCACGGCTGGCGCTAGCCTAGGCATTGGCGCTTTCGGACTCCAGGCTGAGTACATGGTTGGTGACAATGACGGAGACAAGGTCAAAGGCTTTTATGTTATGCCTTCTTTCAGCGTAAACGATAGCGTGCAGTTGGTTGCTCGTTATGAAGTGGCTGAGTCGGACAGAGCTCGCGGCATTGCTGCCCCAAGCCGCTATGCGCGCAATGTGTCATCTTTGGCCGATGTGCTGGATGATGACGACGTTGCTGTGTCTCGCCCTTCTCGTGGTGATGAATACCAGTCGCTGTATGTTGGTTTGAATTACTACATTGCTGGCAACAACAACAAGCTCATGTTTGGTGTTGAAGCTGCTGAGTTGGATAATACAGACGCTGGCAAGCTTGAAACCATGACGGTTAGCTCGGCATGGCGCATGCTGTTCTAATCCATTATTACATGGATAGCGTAATGACTCCGGCAGAAATTCTGCCGGAGTTTTTTTTTGTCTGCGTGATGTAGAGCGGTTTGAAAATGCTCTAGAAGGGACTGTCTTCGTCGAGGATTTCCGCGGGGAAGTCGTCTTCGAAGGGCGGTTCATCGGCAATGGGAGGGGCGCTTGCGGCTGAGACCGTTTCGACTTTCCAAGCCGTGAGGTTCACAAAGTGCCTGCCGTTATATTCGTTGCCGCGAATATCGAACGAAACTTTAACGCGCTGGCCGGGTTCGAGGCCGTCGAGTTGTGTGATCCGGTCTTTGACGCACTCAAATTTGATGCTTTGCGGGTAGCGGTCGTCATCGGTGGTAATGACGAATTCCCGTTTTGTGAATCCGCTATTAAATGTTTGGGCTTCTTCGAGGAGTTTGAGGGTTCCTTCCATTTCATAAGCTGGCATGATGACTCCTTTATTTCTATGATTCTGTTCGTTTTGGCTTTTCTTTGAAGATCTTGCTAAAAGTTTGACGTTTCAGGTTCTTATCGAGAAACTGCCAGTCGTGCAAGTTGCAATTGTAGGGGCTGGGGATTAGGCCCCGTGGAACAAGGTTCCACAGGGTAGGCGCTAGGGATCAGGGATTAGGTGTTAGGGACTTGTTGTGCAGAGCAGATAATTTGGTGTAACTGGTTGATTCGCTGTAGATTGGCCTCTGGGGTAGAATTTTTGACAGAACGGGATGGGGACATAATGGGTGATTCCGAAAAAAGAAGAATGGTGGTAATTGCGGGGCGCCCGAATGTAGGGAAGTCAGCGCTTTTCAATCGGATTGCGGGCAAACGAATCGCGATCGTGCATGCGGAAAGTGGGGTTACGCGGGACCGTATATTACGTGAGGCGAGCTGGGGTAATGAACGCTTCCTGCTGTGTGATACGGGGGGTATTCACGAGACGCTGGATAAAGGGGCGGTAGATCCTTTTGAAAATGGCATCCGGCAACAGACGGAGGCGGCGTTAGAAGATGCGGCGGTTGTGATTCTGGTGGTGGATGTGCAGTCGGGGTTGCATCCCATGGATGAGGCGGTGGCAAGTGTATTGCGTAATAGCGGCTGCAAGGTTGTCGTTGCTGCGAACAAAGCAGATGCCGCTATTCATGAGGGGGGCGCTGCTGAGTTCAGTCGACTCGGATTTGAGGTGTTTCCGGTTTCTGCCATGCAACGTCGGGGGATCGAACCTTTAATGGATGCTGTGTTGCCTGCATTGCCAGAAGAAGAAAATGTCACGATAGATGAGCCATTGCGGGTGGTGATTGCGGGGCGTCCGAATGTGGGCAAATCTTCGTATATTAATCGGCTTCTGCGGAGTGATCGTGTATTGGTTTCGAATGTGGCAGGTACGACACGGGACAGTGTTGAAATTCCATTTACGGTTGGGCGTGGCGTGCAGGCGCGTCATTATCTGCTGGTGGATACGGCGGGGATGCGCCGCCGAGGTAAAGTGGATACGGCGGTGGAACGATTCAGTCTTTCCAAGGCTGAGCAGAGTATTCGGCGTGCGGGTGTTGTGGTGTTGATTCTGGATGCGGTGCAGGGGCCCACGGCTTTTGATAAGCGTATTGCCGCGCTCGTGCAGGAATATCATCGAGGTTGTGTGATTTTGGTGAATAAGTGGGATTTGGCCCAAGACAAGGTTACGCAGCGGCAGTATGGTCCGGCGTTGGTGCAAACGTTGCCTTTTATGGGACATTGCCCTGTGATTTTTGCGTCTGCCGAGAGTGGTTACAACATTCGTCGGACGATTGAGGCGATTGACCATGTTGCCGGACAGGTTACGGGTATGCTGCCAACGGGTATTTTGAATCGAACGTTGCACCGTGCGTATCAGGAGGCTGCCCCTGCGGCAAGGGGTGGACGGCGGTTGAAATTATACTATGCTACACAGGTGGGGCGGGATCCGGTGCGGATCCGGCTTTTTGTGAATCGGCCTGATTTGGTGCAATCGGCCTATGAAACGTATCTGATACGTCGTTTGCGGGAAGAGTTTGGCTTGGAGGGAGCCCCCGTGGTGCTGCAGTTCAGGGCGCGGAGTAGTCGCAAGGATGAGGTGCAGGGCAGTAAAAGGGAAGAGTATGATTGATACGCAGGATTTTTTGCAGACGTTACGTACCCGACACGCGTATCAGACCCCAGATGCAGTGCAAAAGAGTATCGGGGATCGTTTGTTGGGGCGCAGGGATTTTTGGTTTTATCGTCGCATGATGGGGGTTGTGTTACGCGGGGGGCGGCTGTATCGAGCGAACTTGTATAACCGCGAAAATTGGCAGGATCTTTCGTTGGATATGTGGCGTGCCGTTGAAGGTTGTGGGGGCACGGTCGAAGTGACAGGGCTGGAACATCTGGATTCGCTGACCGGCCCTGCCGTTATTGTGGCGAATCATATGAGTATGCTGGAAACGTTCATGATTCCGGCCATTGTGCTTCCGTTTACGCATATGACTTTTGTGGTGAAAGAGGAATTGATGCGTATTCCTCTTTTCCGTTCCGTGATGCTTGGTGTCCGGCCTATAGTGGTGACGCGTGATAATCCACGCGAAGACATGAAGATTCTGATGGAGGAAGGGCAATCTGTGTTGGGCGAGGGTCGCGCGATTGTGGTTTTTCCTCAATCTACGCGTAATCCGGTTTTTCGTCCGAGCCAATTTAATTCGGTTGCGGTGAAACTAGCCAAGCGAGCCAATGTTCCGGTGGTACCGTTAGCCCTGAAGACGGACTTCCAGTCATTGGGGAAATGGGTCAAAGATGTGGGGAAAATTCATCGGGAACGTAATGTTCATTTTGCCTTTGGCGCACCGATGGAGGTAGAGGGTAACGGGCGTGAGCAACAAGACGCTGTTTTGCGGTTTATCAAAAAGCAGTACCTTGATTGGGGTGGGTTGGTAGAGGGATAGAATGGCAGGGTTTGTACCAGATCGCGTGTTGGAGGAGATTCGTTTCCGGAACGATATTGTCGAGGTGATTCAGGGGTATGTTCCTCTCAAACGCAGTGGTGCAACGTACAAGGCGTGCTGCCCTTTTCATCGGGAGAAGACGCCATCGTTTAATGTTAATCCCAATATGCAGATTTTTAAATGCTTTGGTTGCGGCGAAGGGGGTGATGTCATCTCTTTTGTCATGAAGCACCAAGGTTTGGATTTCATGGCGGCGGTGCGGCTGTTGGCGGATCGAGCCGGAATCACGATAGAAGCGGTTGATGATGATGGCGGACAGGCTTCCCACCGACGCAAATTGTTGGCTATTCACGAGGGGGTTGCCGGATTTTATCGGCGGTGCTTGACGGATTATGCCGGTGGTGCGCAGGCGCGGTCCTATATTGAGGAGCGGGGTTTGCATGGGGATGCTGCCGAAACGTTTGGTATCGGGTATGCTCCTGCGGGTTGGGATCGTGCGCTGCGTTGGGCAGAGAAGCATGGTTATACGGCCGACGAGATGGTGGAGGCCGGGCTGGCTTTGTATCATCGGGAGAAGGATCGGTATTATGACCGGTTTCGCGACCGGCTCATGTTTCCGATTCGTGATGTGCAAGGGCGCGTGGTGGCATTTAGTGGTCGATACCTGCAGAAGGACGCGGATCAACCCAAGTACGTGAATAGTCCGGAAACGCCTTTGTTTCATAAGGGGCGTATTCTGTTTGGGCTGGATTTGGCGCGACAGGCAATTTTACGAGAAGAGGGGCGTGAGGCGATTGTCGTAGAGGGACAGGTTGATGTGATTCGCTGTCATCAGCAAGGGTTCACAGCGGCTGTGGCGGCGCAGGGTACGGCGTTTACAGAAGAGCATGTGAGTATCTTGAAGCGCTATGCTGATAGTGCTGTGCTGGTTTACGATGCAGATGGTGCCGGGCAGGCCGCAGCCTTGAAGACGGCACAGGCGTTGATGCGATCGGGCATGATTGTACGCGTTGCTGTTTTGCCGGCCGGAGAGGACCCCGACAGTTTTTTGTTGCGCGAGGGGCCGGAGGCATTTGCGGTATTGTTGGAAGGGGCGGTTTCAACCGTTGCGTTTCAGGTGCATGCCATGGGGGCGGGGATGCACGATGGCGGTGGTATTGCTGAAACCACACGTGCGGCCAAGGCTGTGCTGGAAACGATTGTTTGTACACCGGTTGCCGTACAGCGGGCTTATCTTTTGCGGGAGGCGGCCGGGCTGTTGGAATTGACCGAGGCCGCTTTGGAGGAAGATTTGCAAAAAATGGAGAAAATCCAGAAGGAGGCCCGCAGTCGGCAGGTTGGCCATCGGGAACGGGCTGATGTGTCTCCCGTGCCTAGGGACGAAATAACATCTGCATCAAGCAGGTCTCCTGGAATACCTGCAGCGGAACGTTATTTACTGCATGGATTGCTACATGGAGGAAGTCAAGCATGGGCGTGCGTGCATCCGTTTTTGGTGCCCGCCGTTTTTGTCCATCCGGTTTGCCGCATGCTTTACCAGCTTTTTCAACTGGCGGATGCGCAAGGGGTGGATATTGATGCTGTGCAGGTGTCTGCTGGCAAGGAAGAGGCCTTTGAGCATGCGATGCGTCTTTTGGAGCGTTTGCGGAGCCAGCCTTCGATTTGTACGGGTGAACAACTGCTGATTTCTTTGCAAGATACGATTTTACGAATATGGAAACAGCATTTCGAGGTGGAGCTGCGGCAGTTGAAGGCGCGTGGTTCTGATGATCAGGATGCTTTTGTGCGGCAAAATGAAATACGTCACTCTTTGTCTTACTTGCGGCATTGGGATACAGGACAGGATGTGATTGCCACCGAGCTCGTGGTTATGGGTGAGACTGCTGGGGAGGCTGCTTGACGATGGCGGCTCGCAGGGGATAGCGGAGCTTGAGCTGGTTTTCGAGCATGATTTCGATCCAATATGTTCCGGGGGCATCAAACCGTACGTTGAGAAAGAATTCGATGCAGGTGGCAGTTGCTTGTGTGTCGGGAAGCTTCACGTTGACGGGTTTGCTTTCCGCGACGGTTTTGATCTGGTCCGGAGCTAGCAGTCGGCTATGTTGTACAAAGGTTCCTTCACCACAGCACCAGCGGTTGACGATGCAGAGACGCTGAAAGGTGGCAGGGTAGCGGGGTAGTGCGATAGCGTCGAACAGGCCAATCAAGATAAACTTGCCGTTGCGCTCTTGCCGTACGTCATCGCAGATGAGGCTGGATTGCAGATCGGGCGACATGGTGGTTGCATTCATGGTTCTATTTCCTCTTTGTGTTGTTGGGTATCCATTCTTCCTACTGCAGAGGGCTCTCGTTGCAGGTTCAGGTTGTGAGCATCTAGTTGCCTTTGTACGGCCGGTACGAGCTTGATAGTCTGACGTCCGAAGAATGATTCTTCGCCGACATGTTCCAGGAAGGGGGCCTGCCAGATATGGATCGCGATGAATACGATTCCCACAAAGGTTGCCATACGCAGCATTCCAGCAGGAAGCCCGGCGGTTTTGTCAAAGCCAACACTTAAAACAAGTTGAAGGAGTTTTTTGATGATTCTGCGAAAACAGGCCCAAAGAATGAGAAAAAGGATTACCGTGACAATATATGTCAAGATGCGTCCACCTTGATCATCTAGTCGTGTGTATGAGGCAATCCAATCTCCCACGGGTTCGTGGATGAGGGCACCACCGACAAAAGCACAGATGGCTCCGAGCAAGTGAGCCATTTCTCCGGAGAGTCCGCGGATAAGACCTTGCACGCCACCAATAATAATGAGAATAGATGCGATCAAATCCACGATGGTGACATTACCAGATAGCATAGTGCTCCTGAAGGTTCGCAATTGTTAGCGGGGGTTTTGCTGTCGTTCGAGCCACTCGCGTGCGCGTTTTGCCTCATCTGTTTGCGGTGCTATTTCGATGATTCGCTCAAAGTGAATGGCGGTCATGTCGGGGCGACCTTCACGTAAGTAAATGCGCCCGAGTACTTGGTGGGCTTTTGTAAAGTCGGGTTGCATGCGGATTACACGGTTGAATAAGTGAAGGGCTTCAGGGGTGTTGTTCCTGTCGCGCTCTGTGAGCCCAAGCATATATAATGCTTTCACCATATCAGGTGCATGTTCGAGGGTTTGTTGAAATGCAGCGGCTGCTGCATCGAGGTCGCCGGTTTTGTGATAGGCTAATCCTAGGTTAAAGGAGGCGCCCGCATCTTGTGGTGCAATGGTTAAGACGCGCCGAAATGCTGTTATGGCTGCGTCCCATTGCTGACGGTTGTAGTGTTCGATTCCCTGTTGAAAAAGTAATGCCTGACGCACAGGTTGGTCTTCAAGGGGGCGTTGGGGGACTTGCTGTTGTCGTGTACGCCGGGGAATCTGGCTGATACGAGGGTCGTTAGGGAATAGCTGCAGGAAGGTATTGTAGAGAGCATCCGCGCGATTGGAGAGGTCAAGTTCCTGGTCGTAAAATTGCGCCAGTGCCCAAACTGCGTCGGGATAATTGGGGTATTGTTCAACGGTTTTTTGGAGAATAATGAGAGCCGCATCCGTTTCGCCCTGTTCGATTCGTTCGCGGGCTTGCTGTAAGTGCTCCTGTATGATTGCGGTTTGTGGTCTTGGGTCAACAGTTTGGGACGTTTCTTCTCCTGCGGGAACGGGATCGGGAAGTGCTTGCCCGAGAAACGATGCTTCTGATTCATGTGCGCGTTTGTTTTCTGGGGCATACGATGTAAAGTTGCGAAAAGCGATTTGGGCTTCGATCATGTTGGGGATGTGTTCTCGATGTATGCGTGCAAGATGATACCAGGCGGGCGCATAGGATGGGTCGATCTCGACCGCATTCTCCAGGATGAATTTCGCGCGTTCATAGGCTTGCATTTTGATGTCAGCCATTGCACGTAGCGTTAGCGTTTCGGGAGTAGGTGGGTCAATGTTGTCGAGGAGTTCACGCGTTGCTTGCGGATTGCCGGCTTCTAGTTGTAGTTGGGCATAGTATTTCCAGATAACGGGGGGGACATCATCACGACTTACAATTTGGTTAAAGGTGGCAATTGCATCATTTAAGTTACCTGCCTGCCACTGTGCCATGGCTAAATTTGCTTTTGCGGTTAGACTGTTCGGGAAAAGGTTGACTGCGTCGATGAGGTGATCGACAGCGGTGGTCCAGTTTTGTTCGGTAGCTGCTTCCCTTGCTACTTGCAATGAGGCTGGCAGTTTTGGTTCCTTACGTCCGCAGGCCGCGAGAAGGAGTCCCGCCCCCACGAGCATTGCAAGCGGGATACGCAGAAATATGAATTTTAGTGCAAAGCGTTTCATGGGGGTATGAATACATAATCGTGAGATTGGCGCAACACAATTGCTAATCGGGGTTACTTGGAATATTGATTTTGCACGGGCGGGAATCATTTGTTTGCATGTGCGTTTTGATAGGTTTCGGGAAAGAGCAAAGGGTGGCAATGCGAGAGCAAGGCGGGCGGGGCTGCCATTACTTGTAGGCTGCCGGAACGTGTGCCGGGGCAGGATCGAATTTGTATGCCAGCAGCTTCGGCAACGGCCCAGGCGGCAGCGACATCCCAGAACATGATGTTTTGCTCAAAGTATACGTCTGCTTTTCCCGTTGCTACGTGTAATAATGCCTGCACGGCTGATCCGAGCATCCGGATTTTATAGAAGGAGCGAAACATATTGCTGAATCGTTGCGTATTTTCATCGGACCATTCCAAGCGTGCAGGGATGCCGGTGCATAGGATGGCCCGGTCCAGGGTATTGATGGTGGAGCACTTGAGCTCTGCCGCGGGTGTAATGCCTGCGCCACCTTGAACAATGGATTGGGTATGAAGATCATACAAAAACCCGGTTACTGGCTGCATGCCATGACACAGGGCAATGGAGCTGGCGCATAAACTGAAACCACGCTGAAAGTTGGCACTGCCATCCAGGGGGTCAATAACCCAGGACCATTGAGCGGGATGGGGGGAGGATGTGTTTCCTTCTTCGCTAAAAATGGGCAGACCGGTGGGCGTGAGAGCCTCTGTGATTTCCCGGTGCAGTATTTCGTCTGCCATGATTTTGGTTTCCCGACCCTGCTCTTCAATGCGTTGTGTGTTGCGCATTTGATGACTTGCGTTGGCAAGTATCGTGCCAGCGCGTTGCGCTGCTTTCGTGCCTGCTTGTATCCATGTTGGATCCGGTATCGTGATGGACATGCTTCTTTCTCCTTGCATTACGGGGTGGTGAGGTACATCTTGCGCGTATTGAATCATATTGTGCTATATCGGGACGACCCATTTTTTTGTATGCAGGAAGAAATGCCGGTAGACAAGGAGGTTGGGGGTTTTTATGATGCCACCCGATGTCGTAGTGCGTTGGCACTGCATTTTTGATTTTTGGAGGCATGTATGCAAGGTGAAGTGGAAATTGTACGGTGGGCAGGCATCTGGAAGGTTGGACAGGAAGTTCGCGTTGGTGCACGGCTTGCGGATGGACGGGACGCTCTGCTAGTGGGATTTCTTGGGTCTGATGGGCCTGAAGCGATGGTACATTATTCTTTGGTGATACAAGGGGAAGATCATCAAGACGAATTTATTATTCCCGCCGAACTGGAGCGCAAGGTTGAGGAACGCTTATTTGAAAATCAAAATAAGCCTGGCTGTCGTTCTTTAAAGGATCTGCGCTTATTTTGATCCAGTGGTGTACGTAAAAGAGGGAGACTTTGATGACCGGTGAGCTGTGCCCATGTGGTAGTGGATTGGTTTTTGGGGATTGTTGCAAGCGTGTGTTGGCGGGAAAGAAGCGGGCGGATACGGCCGAGAGTGTTATGCGGGCGCGCTATAGTGCTTATGTGACAGGAGATATTGCGTTTCTGGGGAAGTCCTTGGTGTCTGCAGATCGGGTTGCGTTTGATAGCGACGGGGCTCGTGCCTGGTCTGAGAAGGCGGACTGGCAGGGGTTGGAGATTGTCTCTACAGAGCGGGGGCAGTCCGATGATGCTGATGGCGTTGTGGAATTTGTTGCTCGATATCTAATGGATGGCGTTGAGCAGGCGCATCATGAGCGCGCTACCTTTGTTCGGGAATCGGGAGCGTGGTGTTATGCTGGTGGCCGTGTAATTGGTGTGGATCCCTACAGGCGCGAAACCCCTAAAGTGGGGCGTAATGACCCTTGTGGCTGCGGCAGCGGGAAGAAGTCTAAGAAATGTTGTGGTCGGTAGGTTGAGGCAGATACCGTTCCGCGTTATCGTCGTTGTAGTTTGATGGTGACGGTACGATTTCGCTGACGATTTTCGGCGCTGTCGTTTGGAAATGGTGCTGTGGAACCCGCCCGCGCTGTTATCGCTTCCTCTGGGAATCCGGCGCGTTGTTTGAAATGTTCGGCTACAGCATTTGCTCTTGCCATCGCGAGTGCTTCGTTGTTGGCAAAACGCGACGTGCTGCGCAGGGGGATATTGTCCGTGTGACCGTCAATTTCAAGTTTCCATCCGCTCAGTCCGCGAGGAAGTTGACGTGCCAGTGCATCCAGCAATTGCCGTCCCTCTGGTGACAAGTTGTCAAGGCTGCTGAATATGCTTTCTTCAAAGCGCAGGGACAGTGCATTGGCATCCTGTGAAATAATATGTATGCCGTCAATGTTGATGGCTCTCAATGGTTCGGCTGCCGTTTCTGTGTTGGGCGCCCTGTTGTCGGTGCGATGTTGATCTGCGATCGGGGGTAGGGTGTCTGTCTCATCCGAGAGGGCGCTTGATTGTACTTCCTTTGGTAGCTCTTGCCGTGTGCGTTGGCATCCGCGTCCTAAAAGGGCGAGGATCAAGGCGGCGGTTACGAGTGTGACAACGACCCATGCGCCAGCCAGCATTTTTGCGCGCTGTGCTGCGGTTTCTCTCGCCGTTGCGAGTTGCGCATTCAGTGCAGCAATGTTTTTTTTCATAAAAGCAACTTGTTGTCGTGCGTCGGTGATATGGCTTTCGGTCTGCCGGTTTTGCGCAAGGTTGCGTGTATTGGCGGCCTGCTCTTTTGCCAAGGTTTCTTGCAGTGCTTCAATTTGTTCTGCGCGTTCTTGCAGTTGCGCTTGCGTCTGTTGGCGTTGCTCTGCAGCTTGTTCTTTGAGCGCGTCGAATTCGGTTTGCAGTGTACCTATGTCCTGTTCAGCTTGCTGCGCTTGTTGTTCTGCCATGCGTTCCTGATCTCTCGCGGCTCGTAAGAGATCTTTGATTTGCTTTTGTAGATCTTTGATTTCTGCTTGTAGCTGCGCTACTTGTTCATCCTCCTGGGGGCGTTTGTCTTCCGGTGGTGGATTGTGCGCGGTACCTTCTTGTGCGGGAGTCACGGCATTTTCGTTTTTTCTGGTTTTCGTCTCTGCGGCAGGCTCGGTAGAGGGAGTAGCGCGCTGGGGTGCCTTTTTTGCTGGTTCTGCGTTTGTCGGTCTTGTTTGCTGGGGAGATTTCTCTGAGAGTTTTTCCCGTGCCCTTTGCATGGGGATCATCTCGTTGGATGAACGGTGTGTAAGGATGGCATCGTCTGGAAGTACACGATGTTCCACGAGGGCGGTGACAGCGGCTAGTGGAAACGGGCCGTATCGTTTACCGTCTTGTCGTTCCGCAAACCAATCCATTTCCAATTCGGGGATGTCTTCCACAGGGATCCAGACTTTCTGGTCTTGCGATGCTTCATTCCCTGCCACAATCCGGCATTGCGCTGCCCATTGCATTAAGTCGTCGAGGGGTACCGGGCCATACTGGTTATTATTCTTTTTCTTGATATACCATTCGGTTGTATCCTTCACGCGTAGCCTCCGGCATTAGGCATGTTTTTTAAAATGGGAGCGATTAATGTTTAGCTGGTTGATGCGGTAGTTCAAAATACGTTGCGTGGTATTCAAGTGACGAGCTGCCGCGGATGCGCTGCCGCGGTTTTTCTTAAGCGCATCGATAATGACTTCGCGTTCGTAGGCATTGACCATTGCTTTCAAGTCGGCTCCTTCGGTAGGTAGAAGCGCAGTTCGCGTTTGTTCGTCTGTTTGGAGCGAAGGGGGAAGCGTGTAGGCATGGATCACGTTGTCATTACTCGTTAGGACGGCTCGTTCAATGCAATTTTCGAGTTCGCGCACATTTCCGGGCCAATGATAGGCCATCATCATGCTGATGGCAGCGGAAGATATGCGTTTGATGTCTTTATTGTGCATGTTGTTGTATTTCTGGACGAAATGATCTGCGAGAAGAATAATGTCTGATTTGCGCTCACGTAAGGAAGGTAGATTGATGGGGAAGACGTTGAGTCGGTAATATAGGTCTTCCCTGAAGCGGTTTTCCTTGATGGCGGTTTCGAGGTCGACGCTTGTGGCGGCGAGAATGCGTACGTCTACATCGACGGCTTGCATACCGCCCACACGTTCGAAGCAGCGTTCTTGTAGTACGCGAAGCAGTCGAACCTGAACGGAGGGGGCAATGTCGCCTATTTCATCGAGAAACAGGGTTCCGCCATTGGCCATCTCGAATCGTCCTTGCCGCTGATTTGCTGCGCCGGTAAATGCGCCCTTTTCGTGGCCAAAGAGTTCACTTTCTATTATGGACTCAGGGAGAGCTGCGACGTTGACGCATATAAAAGGATTGTTTTTGCGCGGGCTGCTGAAATGGATGGCTCGGGCAACGAGTTCTTTGCCTGATCCGGAACCGCCGCGGATTAAAACGGTTGCATTGCTATCGGCTACTTGTGCGATCTGTTCATATACGATCCGCATGCCATGGCAATTTCCGATAATATTGGCGGGCCGGTAGCGATCTCCGAGTTCCCGCCGAAGTTTGCGATTTTCTGCCATCAGGCTCTCACGTGCTGCGATACCTTCGCGGATGCTGTATACGGCTTCTGCGAGTAAGTCGGCGAGCAATTTCAAGAAGTGTTCGTCGCGTTCCAGTTCTTCTTGCGGTGCGGTCTGGCAGTCAACGCTTAGGGTCCCAATGACACGGTTTTGGTGTATGATCGGTACACATATAAAAGCCGTGGCAACATCTTTGCGCATTTGTGTGCGGTCAAGGAATTCGGGATCCGTTCGGATGTCGGGGACAATGACGGGTTTGGCTGTACTGGCCACTTTGCCGGTAATGCCTTCTCCCAGGAGGTAGCGCCCACGTTGTTTGGCTTCTTCCGGCATGCGGGTTGCTTCGATCTGAAATACATCTGACCCTGAGTTGCGCAGGGTAAATGTTCCGCGGGTCATCTGCATTTCGCTTTCCAGTACGTCCAGCACACTATCGAGAAGGGATGTGACGCCTCGCTCATGTGCCATGGCTCGTGACACAAGGTAAAGAATGCGTAGCTCGGTTTCTGCACGGTCTTTGTTCTGTTTCATACGATTGATGCCATTTTTATTCGGGGGCTGCATACCGCCCCTGGATTCTGTCATTCGTCTAGTTTCGGCCGGTCGTCGGCAGACCGCACGGGGATTCTTTTTCTATATCTCGATACAAATTTGTACAGAATTGCGGTTGCCTGGTAAGATGTCAACATATTTGTAGGGTTTTGTATGCATACTTTGGCGTTGTGCCGCATGATAAAAATTCTAACTAACTAAATATCAATTATTTACATTTATTTTGTTTGTAGTTTTTGTGATTTGGCATGCTTGTTGCTAGGTGGTTTCGAGGGTTTGTTTTGTAAACAAAAAGTTGAAAGTCATACAGGGAGAGGAGGCACAGACGAAAGACGAAGTGGTTGGGCGTATATATGAGTGTGCATGTGAGAGCTAATAGGACGAAAGAATAAAAAGAAAAGGAGTTCATACGTGAAGAGAAAACTGTTAGGCATGTGGCTTGTCATTCTTGCGCTGGTAGGGTCATTTGGGATGGCACTACCGGTATACGCGGAAGAAGTTGAAGTCGCGGAAGAATTAACTGTGGACGTTGCGGCATTTGCAATGGATAACTTATTTATCTTTTTGTGTGCTGTGCTTGTTATATTTATGCAGCCAGGGTTTGCGATGGTTGAGGCTGGGTTTAATTCGGCCAAGAATACCGTTAACATTTTGTTTAAAAATGTAATGGACCTTTGTATTGGCGTACTGCTGTATTTCCTTGTGGGATACGGCGTGATGTATGGGGATTCTGTGTTGGGCGGTTTTCTTGGCTGGGGCGGCATGGGCATTCCCGCTTTTGAGGGAGATCTGATTGGTGGCGTTCTCCACCCGCAGGTTGACTTTCTTTTCCAAGTGGCTTTTGCGGCAACGGCGGCGACGATTGTTTCCGGTAGTGTTGCAGGTCGCATGAAGTTCAGTGCATACTTGGTGTATAGTGCGGTTTTGACGGGTGTATTGTATCCGATCAGTGGGTACTGGACATGGGGTGAGGGCTGGCTCGACAATCTTGGTTTCCATGATTTTGCAGGTTCTTTGATTGTGCATGCTGTTGGTGGTTTTGCCGGCTTGGCTGGCGCTATTGTACTGGGACCCCGTCGCGGTCGTTTTGGGGCAGATGGTAAACCGCGCGCCTTACCTGGGCACAACCTTCCGATTGCCACTCTGGGAGCCTTTATCCTCTGGGTAGGATGGTATGGTTTCAATCCGGGTAGCGTTTTGGCGATTGCTGGCGGCGATGAAACGATCAAGGTCATGGAGGTGGCCGTGAATACGACACTGGCAGCAGCAGCAGGTGGGTTGTTTGCGATGTTGTTCACTTGGTTCCTGCACAAGAAACCTGAATTGTCAATGGCATTGAATGGTGTGCTGGCCGGTTTGGTTGGTATTACCGCCAATGCAGACGTTGTGAGCAACGTTTCTGCGATCATTATTGGTTTGGTTGCCGGTATTCTGGTGGTGCTTGGCGTTAAATTGCTCGACATGCTGCGGATAGACGATCCGGTTGGAGCCTGGCCTGTGCATGGCTTGTGCGGTATCTGGGGCGGTATTGCCACAGGCATCTTCGGTGCAGACATTGCTATGGGACCGCAAATCATTGGATCGATTGCTTATCCTGTGTGGGCCTTCGTCACCATGTTTATTCTCTTCTCGATACTCAAAGCTGTTGGTATGCTGCGCGTGTCTCCTGAGGAGGAATT
>SKVN01000005.1 GCA_007129405.1 Kiritimatiellia bacterium | reverse complement strand
CGTGTGGCCTCGTGGATATTGTGGTGCAGATACGCATAACACGCGAATCAAGCAATGGGCGGCCAAGCTAAGGAGGGTAGGGAACGATGTTATTTCAAGATCAGGTTGCGATTGTGACCGGTGGTTCACGCGGGATTGGACGTTCGATTGTTGCGGCTCTGGCGGATCAGGGGGCCAAAGTATACTTCACGTATCATGCCCATGAGGCGGCTGCGCAGGAAACCGCTGCGCAAACGGGCGCGATTGCTTTGTCGTGTTCGCAGGAGGATGGAGACGCCATCACCGCGGCGGTCGAGAAGATTGTCGGCGAATCTGGTCGCGTCGACATGCTGATTAATAACGCGGGTATACGAGCGGACAAGTTTTTGATGATGATGCCCGAGTCGGATTGGCAGAAAGTGATTGATGTTAACCTCAGTGGCGCATGGCGCTGGGCCAAAGCGGTAAGTCGGCCGATGCTTGGGGCTGGGCGGGGTGCCATTGTGAATGTGGGTTCTGTGGCGGGTTCGTTGGGACTACCGGGACAAACCAACTATGCTGCTGCCAAAGGAGGATTGCTTGCGTTAACGCGGGCGCTGGCAGCGGAGTTTGGCCCGAAAGGCATTCGTACCAACGCGGTTGTGCCGGGGTTTATCGAAACCGATATGACGGCGGCACTCAATCGCGACGTCAAGCGTCGGAATATCGACAATCTTGTCTTGAAGCGTTTTGGTAAAGCGGAGGAAGTTGCGAGCGTAGTGTTGTTTCTGCTTTCGCCGGCGGCCTCGTATATTGTCGGGCAGGCGATTGTGGTGGATGGTGGCTTGAGTGCAGCGGTGGCGATGTGAGCCGGATTGCCTTCCTTTTTCCAGGGCAGGGGTCGCATGAAGTAGGCATGGGGGCTGACCTGTTGCGCTCGGATCCTTGGGTGCGCGATCATGTGCAAACCGTATCTTCTTTCGTTGGCGAGGATGTCGAGAGAATTTGCCTGAAAGGGCCAGAGCGGAAGTTGATGCAGTCTGCTATTGTTCAACCGCTACTGACAATTATGAGCATGGGGTATGCTCGTAAACTCGCTGCATGCGGTATCGTTGCAGATATTGTGGCGGGGCATTCGCTGGGAGAAATATCTGCATTGGCGCAGTCGGGGGCCCTTACCGATGAGTTGGCGGTGCAGGTCGCCATGCGGCGCGGTATGCTGATGGATGAAGCTGCCGCACAAACACCCGGCGGCATGGTTGCTGTTTTTCGTCCGTTGGCGTGGGTAGAGGCATTGCTACAGAAACTCGCGCTGCAGGATCAGGTGTTTGTTGCGAACGATAATGCGGACAAACAAGTTGTCGTGTCTGCAACCCGGGATCTGTTGGCAGATTTTGTCCAACTGGCAAATGCAGAGGAGGCGGGATGCTGCAAGCCGTTGCGGGTTTCCGGTCCCTGGCATACCCCTTGGCTTGCAGGTGCCTGCGCGGTGTTTACGGATTGGCTCGAAACGGTACCCTTTCAGTCTCCCCGCATTGCGTTTGTTGCGAATGCCACCGGTTGTGTTGAAACGGATCCAGCGCGTCTCCGATATTTTGCCGCGCATCAATTGACAGGTCGGGTTAACTGGCGCTTCTCGATGGAAACATTGCGGCAACATGATGTCGATACCATATTTGAAGTTGGGCCTGGCCGCGTGCTGGCGGGATTGGCCCGTTTAAATGGTTTTGGGAATGAGACCGTGGTGCGTAATGTGGACAGTATTCGCGCGGTCACGTCCGTGTGCAACGATTATTCGGCAGGTGGCGGAAAATAACGTGGCAGGGCACGGAATAATTCGTAATCGCCTTCAATATGAAGGGCGGGGTCGGCTGCCAGTTGCGGTCCCGTGATGGTGCGCTGTATAACTGCTGCCCATAAATTGGTAGGGCAGCGAATCAAAAGATCCGGATTTTTTACGCTCCCTTCCTCGATTGTACAGGTTCCCTTTTCGATGCGCAGGACATAGTTCCAGTCGCGGTCGGGAAAGCTGAATTGGAGGTTTGCGGTAAGGTCTCGTATCGTTGCGGGATTGGCGCATCTGGCCATTTCGTACATGAGGATCCGTATGTCATTTCCTGCCAGCTTGCCAGCCTCTTCGCATTCGTCCTGGACCGCTAAGGCGTGCTCCCAGAAGACCAGTGAATACCGGATAAAGTGGTCGACATCGGCAAGCAACGGAGAAGAAAAGGTTTGTAAATATTCAGCGGGGATTTCGGCCTGTCGGACGAATGCGGCGCCAGCGCGCTCGCATGCAGTAAGAATGGCGCGCATACGCAGGGGTTTGGCTTGGGGAAAACGCAAGGCGCATGCTTCCGGGCGCACGAGCACCCCGGCGCATTCCATGCGCATTTCCTGGGCGTATAAGCGCAATGTGTCGATGGCTGGTTGACTGATTTCGGGGGTAAGTTTGCCCGCTACGAGCAGCGCGGCCATGCGTTTCGGCCCGCGTCCGGGGTAGCGCCAGCGGTTGCGGTCGATACCCCCGGGTCCCATCTCGGCGCCGGGGCGCAAGATGGCCAGTGTGCGTTCCATGAAAATCTTCACGGAGGCGCTGACCGAGAACGCGTAGACGGGAGAGGCGATAAATACCAGGTCTGTATCAAGGAACTGCTCGAGGAGCTGGGCCATGTCGTCGTTTTGCACGCATTGGCCGGGCGTCTTGGTCCAGCAGGCGTAGCACCCTAGACAGGGGCGAATATCCTTTGACGGCAGGTGCACGCGTGTAATGTCGGCTCCGGCTGCTGCTGCCCCTTGCAGGAATAACTCCGTCATATCGGCTGTGTGCCCGGTGGTTCGTGGATAACCGAGAAGTGCTAGCAGTTTCATGCGTGCTCCGGATTTTCGGGCTGATGGGTCGTGGCGGTGGCTTTACGTTGGTTGAAGACCGCCATCATCCGTTTGGTTACGGTATCGGCCAGGCGCGCCGGGGTGTCCCCAGGCGCGGGGGTCACTGGCTCCAGAAAGTTGATGTTGAAGCGGACAATTCTCGGCGGGAAAAAGCTTCCCTTTTCGCGGTTGAGGAAGTGTTGATCGGCTTGTAGTACCACAGGGATGATGGGGACATCGCACTCGATCGCGAGCTTGAACGTGAAGTCGGCAAACGGCATTACGGTTTCCGATGAGATGCGCATGCCTTCGGGAAACAGCAGGAGGTTCTGGCCTTCCGCCAGCAGTTTACGGCACGTATCGAGAGATTTCTGGAGTCGCGAAAAAGCCCCTGCGGCGATCGGTATAAAATCAAAGAAGTGCACGAGGCAGGCATAGCCAGGCTTGCGGGTATGGCGCGCCTTGATGACAAGCGATGTTTTGGGGAGCAACGCGAGGAGAAGCAGGGCATCGATAGAGCTCCGATGGTTGGCAACATAGATGGCCGGCTTATGACCAGGCGGCGTCCGGTTGCCTGAAACGTTATCGATACAGCAGGCTTGGCAGGCGGGGAGGTAACCGGAAACGAAAAAACGTAGATATCGGCTTAACATTCGACTGGCGACTTTGCGTCGTAGGCGGGGCCAGGGAGAAAGCGGTAGCAAGATGCCGATACTGACAATGATCAGCATGAGAAGTGTAAGCAAGTATCCCATGTGCCCCAGCATGGCCAATGGCAGTTTGATGATGGCTGGTGGTCCGTTGCCCGATGGCGGGCGTTGCTGATGTTCTGCTCCGTGCATCCGATCTCCTGCTGCGTGTCAGCTCATTGCCAATCCGCCGTTTACACTCAGTACTTGACCATGCATGTACATATCAGGCTCTGCGCAGAGAAATTGTACGAGTGCCGCCACCTCTTCGGGACGCCCTGCACGCCGTAAGGGAATCAGGGGAAGCATGTCCTTTGTCTTTATGTCGGCGGTCATGTCTGTTTCGATCAGGCCGGGAGCTACGGCATTTACAAATATATTTTTGGGGCCGACTTCGCGGGCAAGTGCCTTGACCGCGCCGATCAAGCCGGCTTTCGATGCCGCATAGTTGACTTGTCCTGCCTGTCCGATTTGGCCAGAGAGGGACGATATGGCAACAATGCGCCCCATCTTGACGGAAAGCATCGGCATGAGCACTGCGCGCATGACGTTGTAAAAACCGCCAAGGTTGGTATCGATCACCCGTTCCCATTCTTCGGTATTCATCCAAAACAAGAGATTATCCCGGGCGATGCCTGCATTAAATACAACAGAATAGGGCGGGGTATTGCTCGCACGTTCGGCAAGGGCCGCCAACGTTGCCGCGTGATCGGCCACGTCAAAACAGAATATTTCGCATGTCCGCCCTAGTGCCAGAACCTCTGTTTGAACCTGTTTGGCGGCGTCATGGTCGGACTGATAGGTTATCCACAGATCGAATCCCGCCCTTGCCAGGCGCAGCACGATGGCTCGTCCAAT
>SKVN01000006.1 GCA_007129405.1 Kiritimatiellia bacterium | reverse complement strand
TAGCTCCCGAAGTGGTTGCCAGCATGACGCCGTATCTGACGAACGAATACTTTAACCCAAGTTCTGCCTATGAAGCCTCGCGTGGTCCGGCACATGCGATTCGGGCGGCTCGTGAACAGGTGGCGCGCTTTCTCGGGGGCGTACGGCCGGATGAAATTATTTTTACGGGCTGTGCCACCGAGAGTAATAATGCATCCATTTTTGGCGTGTTGCGGGCGAATGCGGAACGTCGCCATATCATCACGACCGCGGTTGAGCATCCTTCTGTTCTGGAAGTTTGCAAGGAGGCGCAACGCGAAGGCTGTGAAGTTTCCTTTATTGGTGTGAACCATAAAGGGGAATTGGATATGGATGCTTTTGTGAAGGCTCTGCGTCCTGATACGCTGCTCGTTTCCATTATGCACGCTAACAATGAAACGGGGGTGATTTTTCCGATTGCGGACATTGCGCGTGTCGTGAAGGAAACGAACCCTGATATCATTTTTCATACAGATGCCACACAGTCTGCCGGGAAATTGCCGCTGGATTTGACCGGGGCACTTTCGGACATTGATTTGTTGTCGTTTTCCGGTCACAAGCTGCACGGTCCCAAGGGGGTAGGCGCATTGTTTGTCCGCCGTGGTACCCGGATCCGTCCCTTTATGTGTGGTGGGCATCAGGAGGGGGGGCGTCGGGCTGGCACGGAAAATGTGGGGCACATCGTTGCATTGGCGGAGGCTTGTGTGCTGGCGGAAGCCTCGATGGCAGGTGAAACCTCTGTTGCTGCTATGCGTGACCGGCTGGAGACGGTGCTGTGCGAGAAAATTCCGTGGCTGGAGGTGAATGGTGCTGGCGTCGAGCGATTGCCCAACACCTTGAATCTGGCGTGCCACTGTATTGAAGGAGAGTCGATTTTATACCAGCTGGATGCTGCGGGGATTTGTGCTTCGAGTGGGTCTGCCTGTACTTCGGGGTCGTTGGAGCCATCGCATGTCCTGAAGGCGATGCAAATCCCGTTTACCGCGATGCATGGTTCGATTCGGTTCAGTTTGAGCCGTTATACAACGACGGAAGAAGTTGATGCTGTGATTTCGGTTTTCCCGGATATTGTTGATCGGTTACGGCGTATATCGCCGTATTGGGATCACGACCGTTCTGCGCCTAGGGGGACGTAAATGCAACTTGCGAAAGTGGAGACCAGTGTTGGTGATGACGCCGCTGCGGAGACTTTGGTTGCGTTCATTTTGGCGCAGCGTCTGGCGGCCTGTATCCAGTGCGAGCCTATTACGAGTCAGTATCGCTGGGCAGGAAGCGTGGTCCGCGAGGGAGAGGTGCGTATAACGTGTAAAACGACATTGGCTGCCCGGGAGGATCTTGTGCAATTGTTGCTAGCGCATCATCCTTATGAGGTTCCCGAAATATTGGTGCAGGTTGTGGACGTAAGCAAGGCATATGGTGCATGGGTGCAGGCAGAGGTGATGCATGGGTGAGCAGGGAACATCTGGTGGTGTTGAGGGCGTAGGCCGCGTGGAAACGAAAATTGCGCGCATTGTCTTACCCGAGGTAGGTTTGCGCCTTTCGAGCGGCGGCGTGCTCAAAGCGTTGGATGTTGCTTACGAGTCTTATGGTGAGCTCACCCCGCGCAAGGATAATGTTGTGTTTATTTGTACGGCATTAACCGGTGACGCACATGCTGCGGGATACCACACCAGTCCGGATCAGGACTTGGGGTGGTGGGATGCAATGATTGGCCCGGGGCGCGGTATCGATACCCGGTATTATCATGTGATTTGTGCAAATGTGCTTGGGGGCTGCAAAGGAACGACCGGGCCTGCCTCGATAAACCCGGAAACGGGCAAGCCTTACGGGGCAAGTTTTCCGGTACTTGATGTTGCGGATATTGTTGATGTGCACCGCTTGCTGTTGCAGCATTTGGGGATTACGCATTTAGCGGCATTGATTGGGGGGTCTTTCGGGGGGATGCAGGTGCTGGAGTGGCTCGTGCGGTATCCTGATATGACAGATCACGCCATTTGTATTGCGACGGCTGCGAGCTTGTCAGCGCAGGCATTGGCGTTCGATAGTTTGGCGCGGACGATGATTACGCAGGACGCAGGCTGGCGTGATGGTAATTACTACGATGCGGGGACTGGACCGCTTGCAGGGTTGGCCCACGCCCGCCAACTCGGGCATATCACGTATCTGTCGCAAGAAATTATGATGTCGAAATTCGGACGGGAACAACGCGAAGTGCTGGATGGTGATTTGTCCACGGCGCATATCCCGGAGTTTCAGGTGGCCAGCTATCTGGATTACCAAGGGCGAAAGTTTGTCAACCGGTTTGATGCGAATGCATATTTGCGTATTATGATGGCGATGGATCATTTTGATCTCAAGGCGCGTTATCCCGGTGGGCTGGATGAAGCATTTCGTGCTGTTCGTGCCAAAGTCCTGGTGGTTGCGGTAACGAGTGACTGGTTGTTTCCGCCTGCGCAGTCCAAGGAAATTGCACACGCCTTGTTGCGTGCACAAAAAGAGGTTTCTTATTGTGAGCTGGATGTGCCCTACGGGCACGATGCTTTTCTTGTGGATATCGAGAATCTGGTTTCGGCCGTAAAAGCCTTTTTGCCATGGATTGCCGATGACCGTTCAGGTCAGCCGCAAGGGGCGGCGGAGGAGCCCACGCTTCCCTTTGCACGGGAAGCGTTGCCGAAGATGATTCGGCGTGGTGCCCGGGTACTGGATGTGGGGTGTGGCGATGGGGCATTGCTCGCGACGCTCGATCGGCAGTGCAACATTACGGGGGCTGGCGTGGATATCGATTTTGCGCAGGTTGTGCAAGTCATGAATCGCGGGTACGCTGCGGTGCAGGCGGATATTGATGCAGGCTTGGCTATGATTCCGGATGATGCCTATGACTATGCGGTATTGAGTGAAACGCTGCAGGTCGTGCGGCACCCGCGTACGGTACTGCAATCCTTGCTGCGTGTGGCACCGGAGTGCATTGTGGCGTTTCCCAACTTTGCCTATTACCGCGTTGTCGGGCAGTTGTTGTTTCGTGGCCGGATGCCGGTGGGAAGTGCCTTGCCCTTCGCCTGGTATGAAACCCCGAATATTCATTTGTTTACCTTGGCAGACTTTGAAGAACTTTGTTTGCAAGAGGGTTGGAAGATCAAAGATCGTTCGTATGTCTATGATGATACATTTGGCAAGCTGTTGGGGCATATGGGGATTCCCAACCGTGGTGCGGCGCGTGTATTCATGCGTGTGACGCGTTAAACACAGAAGAACCGAGGAGGCAATATGGATTGCGCGAAATTGGATGCTGTTGCTGATAAGCTGTTTTCGCAGGAAGGATGCCCTTCGATCACTGGGTCCAGTAATCGTGATGGTCTTATGGTTGCCGGGCAAAGAGCCGTGATTGGTGTGTTAGAAGAGTTGATTGGCGTATTGTTTCCGGGGTGTTATTTGACACATGAAGTGGGCGGCGCAGATCTGGCGGCTCGGGCACGTGCGGTTTTGGGGCATGCTGCCAGTGCGCTCCGGGAGCAAGTGCGAATGGCCTTTGAGTATGCTTGTGTCGTGGATACCTGCCAATCGGAATGCCATAATTGCGAAGAACGTGCCGAAGGCGTTGTTGGCGAGCTGTTAGCGCGTCTTCCAAACATCTTGCGCACATTGCAAGAGGATGTGCAGGCTGCCTATGAGGGGGACCCGGCCGCCAAATCCACCATGGAGGTGGTGATGAGTTATCCTGGTGTGTATGCGGTGATTGTGCATCGGATTGCCCATGAACTCTACTGCTCGAAAGTCCCGTTGATTCCACGCATGATGTCCGAGCATGCGCATTCGAAGACGGGCATCGATATTCATCCGGGGGCGCAAATCGGTCCCGGCTTCTTTATTGATCATGGAACGGGTGTTGTGATTGGTGAAACGTGTGTAATTGGAAAGCGCGTGAAGCTGTATCAAGGCGTTACGCTTGGTGCATTGAGCTTCGAGAAGGATGCGCAAGGTCGTTTGGTGAAAGGTGTGAAGCGGCATCCGGATGTGGAAGATCAGGTAGTGGTTTATGCTGGGGCGACGATCCTCGGCGGTAAGACTCGCATTGGCAAAGGTTCCGTTATTGGCGGGAATGTGTGGCTAACACATTCTGTTCCCGCTGGCGCAAAAGTCTATAATCAACAACCAAACCCGCTGATTCGGGAGGTTGATGGTTCATGGAAAACATCAGATGGGCCCTGGCAGAGCGCTGGGGATGGCATTTAACCTAAAAAGAGCAGTTCGGTAAGCTCAACAAAGAGATTAAGGCGAAAGATTATGGAAAAAGATTAAGGAGTAAGGCGTTTGCTCCCTCGTCTTTCGCCTTAATCTTTCGCCCTTATCTGCACCTATTAGGAGCAAAGCAGGGAATCGTTTTTAATTTTATAAACCACATATGTTCAACTACATACAAGGATATGATTCAACTGCGGAGCAGTTGAACTGCTCT
>SKVN01000080.1 GCA_007129405.1 Kiritimatiellia bacterium | reverse complement strand
TGACGCAAAAAATGATGGGGGTGCTGTATGACGTAGAAACGCACACCATCAATTATCACTTGAAAAAGGTATTCGCCGACAGTGAATTGGAGGAAGATGCAGTTATTCGAAATTTTCGAATAACTGCCGCTGACGGTAAAAGCTATAACACAAACCACTACAATCTCGCAGCCATTATCGCCGTGGGATACAAGGTAAATTCCGAACGTGCCGTGCAATTCCGGAAATGGGCCACCGGTATCATCGCGCAATATACGATCAAAGCCTATGTCATGGATGATGAGCGCATCAAACGCGGCGGTTCAATCCTGACAGAACAGTATTTCGAGGAGCAACTCGAACGCATCCGGGAAATTCGGGTGTCGGAGCGTAAATTTTACCAGAAAATCACGGATATCTATTGTACGTCCATTGACTATGATCTGACCGCGCAAGCCACCAAACGCTTTTTTGCAACCGTTCAGAACAAGCTGCACTGGGCCATTCACGGGCAAACCGCAGCCGAGGTGATTGTGGATCGGGCCGATGCCGGGAAACAGAGCATGGGGTTGACCACCTAATTCCAGGTTGTGAAGAAAATTCTTAATGCTCTCTACTTCGGCTGAGCATCCGCAGACGCGCCATATCATTATCAATCAGTGCTTGCTTCTTGGCGCGACTCCACTTCTTTATTTGGCGCTCTCGTGCTACAGCATCAGTCTCTGTTAAGAACTCTTCCTTATATGCAATGCTAGTAGGTGCATGTTTCGCAGTGTAATGAGCGCCTCGTCCAACCAAATGTCGTTCGAACCTTTTTTCCACGTTGTTGGTATGACCAACGTAGAAGGAGTTATCCTCACAGATGAGAATATAAACAAACCACTTCATTAGTAAGTATATACCCAATGTTGAGTTTTTCGACGGTTCGACAGGCTCACTGCAAGCAAGCTCAGGACATGGTTTTAAATTTGCCCCATAATCATATGAATCTATTTTCAAAGTCCTTCGACAAGCTCAGGACATTCGATGCGCTTTATGATGGCCTGCCATGAGCAAGCAAGCGCTAGCTTGCGCGTCGAATGGCGGAGAGGGCGGGATTCGAACCCGCGGAACCGGTTAAGGTTCACACGCTTTCCAAGCGTGCTCAATAGGCCACTCTGACACCTCTCCATATTTCCAAACAACACAATCGCCTGCACAAAGGCCACCATGTCCGCCGTAGTCCCGTGCCCCGAAGGCAGTCGGGACGAAGGTGGATCTGACACCTCTCCATTACTGCTTTTAACTTTAGTTTCGACACTAAATACTGTGGTTTGCTTTAAGCATTGACACACAACGTTTTGAATATCCAACACCCAACAAGGAATGTCCAATTTTCAAACATTTGACTCCCAACCTTGATCGGTTGGATATTCCTTGTTGGACATTGGATATTCAAAGTCCCAAGCATCAGCCCTGCACTCTAGTATTAAACCAGCATGCAGGTCGGTAGAACGTAAAGGATCAGGCCCTGCATTTCAAGCACGAACCGCTCAATAGTAGGTCTCGGTATGGATTTGGGCGCGGGGGATGCCTTTTGCTTGCAGCATGGCAAACACTTCGTAGATCATATCGCAGCTACCGCATAGGTAACATGCAGCATTCAGTGGCAACGAGACATCATATAACACCTGCGTTACCCGCCCCGCATACGTCCCTACGCCTCCGCACTCACCAGACAGACAGGCATGATACCTATCGGCAGCAAAGGCTTCACGCGCATAGCATTCAGATGCGTGCCGCACTCCGTGATACAACTGATAGTCAATCTCAGGAAAGTCCCCCACAATCGAATGAAAAGGCGCAATACCAGTCCCCGTCGCTACGAAGATAAATTTTTGATGCTCACAATCGAGCGGGACCGTAAATGACCCTTGCACGCCCTCCACCTTGATTGAATCCCCAGGTGTCAAACGCGCCAGTTGAGCAGAAACGGATCCGTCCGGAATCACACGCACAAGAATTTCCAGCCAGCTATCCTGCGGACGCGAGAAGATAGAATACTCACGCAAATCGCCGCCGGGTATGCCTAATAAAAGATATTGCCCCGACTGATACGCGAGCCCCTCGCGCGTAAATCTAATCAGGCAAGTCCCCGCTGTAAGCTGCGTAACGGATAACACACGATGCAAGGACACAACCTTATCCCTCCGTAGACGCGCGGTCTGCCAATACGTTTCGCAAAAATGCATCGTATTGCGCTCCGGCATGATAAGAGGAACGCACCAATGGGCCTGCCTCACAATAGAGAAAACCTTTCTCTAATGCGGATGCTTTCAATGCCGCAAATTCTTCCGGCTTCCAATATCGATCGACCGGCGCATGTGTTTTGGTGGGCTGCAGATATTGCCCGAGATTGATGATATCCACCCCAACCGCACGTAAATCATCCATCGCCGCCAAGACCTCTTCCGGCGTCTCGCCCAACCCCAGCATCAAGCTCGATTTGGTGATGGCCTTCGGGTCGATGTCCTTGACCATCTTCAGATAGCACAAGGAACGATCATAATCCGAGCGCGAACGAATCCGCGGTGTTAAACGACGCACAGTCTCCAAATTGTGACTATTAATCTCGGGATGAGATGCAACAATAACCGCAACCGCAGATGGTTCTACCATCAGGTCGGAAACGAGAATTTCGACCGAACAATCAGGGGCTGCACCACGAATGGCATCCACGGTTTTTGCGACAATACCTGCCCCCCCATCTGGAAGATCATCGCGGGTTACCATCGTGATCACAACGTGGCGCAAGCCCATCTCTGCAACGGATTCAGCAATTCTGCGCGGCTCATCAGAGTCCACCATTTCCGGCAAACCCGTATCCACGGCACAAAAGCGGCATCTGCGTGTGCAGGTGTTGCCCAGAATCATAAATGTGGCTGTCTTCCACGTGCCCCAGCACTCATGCCGATTCGGGCATTTGGCTGACTCGCAAACCGTGTGCAATCTTTTGCCCCGCACAACGTCACGAACCGAACTGCACGCCTGACCACTTGCGATCTTGATGCGCAACCACTCCGGTTTCCGCTTGGGCTTACTGTCTTGCTCCTGTACCAAACTCAACCCGTTGACTCCTCTATGGTCTTACTAAGACGATCAATCAACACAAAGGCAAGGGCAGCACGCTGATTACGCGGTAAGGACTGCTCAAGCCGCTCAACCTCCCGACGCAACGCATCGCCATCCTCGGAGGCCTCTTCAAATAATCCAAAAGCACCATCTAACTGCTTTTGGTTGAAGCAATATACGGATTTTCCACCCGTAATATCCTGTGGTTCAACCGGCATACTACTTGCTCCCGAAACTGGATCCACATCCGCAAGACCCACAGGCATTGGGATTGTTAAACCGGAAACCGGAGCGGATCAAATCATCGCTATAATCGATTGTCAACCCCTCAAGCAGTGACACACTATCTGCTGTGGTAACCACGCGAACACCGTCCTGATCATACAGCACAACATCATTTTCATCCATTTTGGTGTCGACAGAAGCCGAATACGTCATACCTGAACATCCCCCCGGCATCACACCAATCCGCATGAATGCGCTCTCGGATAATTCCATGTTTTGTAGCTCTTGTATTGCCTTTCCGGTTACAGCAATGATTTGACCCATTATACCCTCCCTATCTTAACATATCTCAACTGGGCGCAACTATTGTTCACTATTTGTAAATTATGCGAATACCCAAACCTAATGTCCAGAACGGATTTCGTATCTTAAGCAACGTTTATCGAAATATGACGCCGAGATAAACGAGTATGATATCAAAACGCTTGCATCCTGCCACGAGTACACCATAGTCTTGGTAGCGTCTACGGATGCACGGACGAGAAGAAAACATCATAGCGAAAAGAGTAATGGAGAGCGCGACCCCTACATTAATGATGCAACGAAGTCCGGATGGCCAGAGCTTGTCGATCCAGAAATGCAAGCTACTGGTCATCAGTGGGCCCCTCAATGGCCATGCGTTTGTAATCAACACAGAGACCTTTACACTGGGATCCGGCCGAAATAATGATCTGGTTATCGATGATGCCACCGTGTCGCGCCGCCACTGTGAAATCAATTTGACGCCCGATGGCTATATTATACGCGATCTCGGCAGTACCAATGGCACCTATATTCAAGGGGTGCGGATCAAAACTGCATTTCTGGGCACGGGATCCGAGTTTCAACTCGGGGAAACGCGGCTTTTGTTTCGACCTTTGCAGGAGAGACAGGAATTCAAGATCAGCCCGGCGAATGCATTCGGCCGCATGTTCGGTGAAAGTACAGCGATGCGCCATGTATTCTATTTGGCCGAACGCTTTGCGCCCACGGATTCTACGATCCTGATTGAAGGCGAAACCGGCACCGGCAAAGAAGTCCTGGCCGAGGAATTGCACAAACACAGTAACCGGCGCGACAAACCCTTTATCGTGATCGACTGCGCATCACTGGCTCGCGAACTCGTGGCCAGCGA
>SKVN01000116.1 GCA_007129405.1 Kiritimatiellia bacterium | reverse complement strand
TTGCATCCGGCCAACTTCATCAGTCGCATATCCTCATCCCAGATTTCGGGGGTATTGATCCATTGGTCTGGGTTGTAGTCCCCACCATGTAACATGTTCTTACAGACAGGGTTGATCGGCGTATAGCGCGGCTTCATGATGCTCTCCTCTAGATGTCAAACTGATATGAAACGATAATTGCATAAATGTATCGCATGGTGTCCGAAAAGAAAGAGCAAACATAAAAAGCACCATATGCGAATTGACAATCCCCATCAACGTTCTCCACATTCATGCATGGCTACGGAAAGGACCGCACATGAATAGCTTGCATCTCGATAATACGGAACGATCTTTCGACGAATCCTTCAAAACACCCTCGAACCTCTATCGGGGGGCGCCATTCTGGTCGTGGAACGGGAAACTCGAAAAAGACGAACTTCTGCGTCAGTTGGATGTTTTCGAGGAGATGGGCATTGGCGGAGCCATGATCCATCCCCGCACGGGACTCACCACGGAATATCTTGGCCAAGAATTCATGGATCTTGTTAAAACCTGCCGCGTTTACGCTAACAGCAAGGGCATGCTTACTTGGCTCTACGATGAAGACCGCTGGCCATCTGGATTTGCCGGAGGTTTGGTCACCAAGGATCCGGCATTCCGTCAACGCCACCTGCTTTTCACGACCACCCCCTATCAAGGAAAGGCAGGCACAAGCCACAACGATTCCACAGCCGCAGGCCGACGGCTAGAAAATGGGACACTGCTCGCCCGCTACGGGATTAGACTTAAAAACAGCTACCTCGCACAGTATCGCCTCCTAGGCGAGCGCGACGAGGTGGAGACAGGAGAAACTGAATGGTTTGCGTATATCGAAGTTGCGACGACCAGCACTTGGTTCAATAATCAAACCTATGTCGATACGCTAAACCCTGCGGCCATGCGAAAATTCATCGAAGTTACACACGAGCGCTACAAGGCCATACTGGGCGATGCATTTGGGCACGATGTTCCGGCAATATTTACGGATGAACCGCAGTTCACGCACAAGAATACCCTTCCATTCGCAGCGCAAAAAAAAGATGTCATTCTGCCGTGGACAGATAACCTCGATGATGATTTCTCCCATCAATACGGTGCTTGCTTGCTTGCACATTTGCCGGAAGTCGTCTGGGATCTGCCGGATGCAGAAACTGCTGTCTGGCGCTATCGCTACCACGAATGGATAGCAGAGCGCTTCGCATCCAGCTTTGCCGACCAGATCGGAAACTGGTGCAAGGCCAACCATATTGCCCTCACGGGACATATGATGGAAGAACCCACCCTCGCAAGCCAATGCGCGGCACTTGGCGAGGCCATGCGGAGCTACCGCGCGATGCAAATACCCGGCATCGATATGCTGTGCGACAGGATAGAATTCACAACCGCAAAGCAAGCGCAAAGTGCTGCACGACAATTTGGATGTCCAGGCGTGCTCAGTGAATTATATGGAGTTACCGGATGGCATTTTGACTTCAAGGGACATAAGCGGCAGGGCGACTGGCAAGCTGCGCTTGGCGTCCTGTTCCGCGTTCACCATCTAAGCTGGTATTGTATGCGCGGCGAAGCCAAACGCGATTATCCGGCATCCATCAGCTACCAAAGCCCATGGTACAAAGAATATGCCACCATTGAAGACCATTTTGCCCGTGTGGGTGCCGTCCTTTCACGTGGGCGTGCCGTCTGCCGCGTCGGCGTGATCCACCCGATCGAGTCTTTCTGGTTGGCCTTCGGACCGAATGACACAAGTGCCTCGGAAAAAGCTTGCTACGAGGAACAATTCGAAAAATTGACAAACTGGCTGCTACGCGGTTTGATCGACTTCGACTTTATTGCTGAATCGCTCCTGCCGCAACAGGCCGGGGTAATCACGGACAGCACGCTGCCTGTGGGCGAGATGACATACGAAGCCGTACTGATTCCCGGCATGCGAACGATCCGCAGCAGCACACTAGAGCAATTGGAGGCATTTGCAGAAGCAGGTGGCCACGTGCTTTTCGTCGGGAAAATCCCTTCGCTCGTGGATGCCCAGCCATCGGATCGTGCCCAAAGATTGGCACGGCAATGCCATCATGTTCCATTCGAGCATGAACCCATCACCAAGGCACTAGAGCAACATCGAGACGTACGCTTCCACACCAAACAGGGAAATAGCGTGGGTTGCCTCTTGTACCAGATGCGCGAGGAAGGTGCGAATCGCTATCTCTTTATTTGTAACACGAATGACCAACTTTTTATGGGCTCGGCCACGGGAACCGTATCGATTCGTGGCGAGTATCAGCTTTCACATCTGGAAACCAGTACGGGTGATCGTCTGCCGATTGCTGCGGAATACGAGAATGGCTGGACTCTGCTGCATCTCGATATACCGGCTTGTGGTCATACGCTTCTTGAACTGACCCCCGGATGCCGCACGGACGGAACGTCCCTGCTGCCGAAATCCTTTATGGAATCAGGCCGCATCGCAAGTCCCGTTCGGGTTTCGTTGGATGAACCGAACGTTTTACTTTTCGACAAGGCCGAGTACGCGATCAACGGCTGCCACTGGATGCCCGAAGCCCAATTATTGGACATCGAAAATGTACTCCGTAAAGAAATTGGCTTGCCGAAAAAGAGTGGACAGATCGCCCAGCCTTGGGTCGACACGACCGCTCCTGTCGAACTTGCGCGTATTGTGCTGCGCCTGACCTTCACGTCGGAAGTTGCAGTTAAAAGTTCAAGCTTTGCTCTGGAAAACCTAGCCGAAAGCACGGTTATATTCGATGGCACATCCGTACCCATGCATACCACAGGGTATTATGTCGACAACGCGATCAGCACGATTGCCCTCCCCGCATTTGATGCGGGAGCGCATACGCTTGAAATAACACTGTCCTTCACAAAGGAAACCTCGATCGAGTGGTTTTACTTGCTGGGCGATTTCGGGGTAAGGATTGAAGGCACATCCGGGATCATTACAAAGCCCGTTCGCCAATTGTCATTCGGAGATTGGTCCCATCAGGGGTTACCCTTCTATGGTGGCAATGTCACGTACCATTGCACGGCACCTGTCGATGCCACATCCATCCAGACGCCGCAGTTCAAGGGAACAGCAATCAAGATTGCAAGCGGAGGTCAAACGGCAATGATATACCGTCCACCCTATACGGCCGACATTAAGATGAAAGCAGGAACATCAATCGATATGACCTTGCTCGGTCACCGCGCCAACGCTTTTGGCCCCGTGCATCTGGCCGAACCCGGCATGAAGTGGCTTGGACCAGGGGCCTACCGCACAACCGAACATCTTTTTAGTCCCGAGTACAATCTACACCCGCTTGGCATCATGTCGGCCCCAATCTTGCGAAACGAGTGTTGATATATGCGAACGACAACACAATTACAGGCACTTACAGAAAACCAAATATTGCCAGCGAGCGAGGCTTTACTCACCGACGGAACGTGCTTGCTGTGTTTTCCACGTGCTGCATTCGGTACCTTGATGCTGGATATAAAGCCAGCGGATAAGCTTCGCACATTGATGATTCATCTCGGCGAGAAACTGGATAAAAACGGTCGCATCGACCGCAACCCGCCGGGCACCATCCGCTACCGCTGCATCGAACAAAGCGTAGAACCAGGCCAAACGCAATGCCGGCTGCGCATCCCCCCAGATGAACGCAATACCGGCCCCGCTGCCATCAAAATGCCACCAGAAATCGGCGAGGTCTTTCCCTTCCGCTATGTCGAAATTGACGATGCCGAGAACCTTGGGATCACATCTGTACATCAAATTGCCGTCTGGTACCCATTTGATGACAACGCGGCAAACTTCGCGTCATCCAATCACACGCTAAACGCTGTATGGGATATCTGCAAGTATACCATCAAGGCCACCACCTTTTGCGGGGTGTATATCGATGGTGATCGCGAACGCATTCCCTATGAGGGGGATGCCTATATCAATCAACTCGGTCACTATTGTGTCGATCACGAATACGACTTTGCACGCTACTCCCATGAATACATGCTACAGAATCCTACTTGGCCCACCGAGTGGCATCTGCATTCGGTTATGATGGCCTGGTCTGATTATCTATATTCCGGCGACACAAAATCGCTACATACATTCTACGATGTGTTACGCGCAAAAACCCTACTGGACTTTGCGCGGAAAGATGGCTTGATCACCACAGCGGAAGCGTTTCGCACAGCGGAAATGCAAGCGGGATTGGCGTCACATTTTGCCAGTGGCATCATTCACGCTAAAATTCGCGATCTGGTTGATTGGCCGCCGGGATCGTTTACGGATGGCGGAACCGGAGAACGCGACAACCATGAAATGCTTCCCGTGAACACGGTGGTGAATGCGTTTCATGCCCACGCACTGCATTTGATGGCCACCATCGCCAAAGTAGCTGACAAGGAGCATGATTCTGATTGGTTTGCGAAACAGGCAATGCGAGTAGCCGCCCGCATCAATGAGATACTTTTTGACAC
>SKVN01000194.1 GCA_007129405.1 Kiritimatiellia bacterium | reverse complement strand
GCGGCCCCGAGCGCGCTCGGATAATGCAGAGTTGTAACTTGTGTCGAAGTGCTGGGAATTCGGTTGAACGAGAACGGCGACGAGAACGGTAAACGATTTTGTTTTACTACTCGTAATCCGTCCTCGTCGTCGTTCTCGTCTTCCGAAATAGGGAGCGTATGTTGTGTTAGCGGAATCAGAATACCACAACATCTTGCATGTAAAAATGAAGTTACAGTCTAGCCGCGGCCCCGGGGGGTGCCCCCAGATGATGCAGGCGCGAAACTATTTACACTTAATCGGACACACTTACTCGTTTACACTTACTCGAAAGTCAGTGCTCATGATATCGAGTAAGTGTAGGGGATTAAGTGCAAGCGAGTAAGTGTATGAACAATGAAGTTACTGGCTAGCGGGGTGGTCAGGGCTGGCATGTCAAAAGCGGGGGCCATCGCATGGATTCGGACTCAGACCTCCGGAGTTACACCAGAAGCTGCCCGTCAGCGATTGGTCGAAATGGTCGAGACAGAACTGATGTGTCTGCATCCCGGTAACATTGCACGCTACGCGCTACGTCCATCGGAGTTCGACCGATGGCAAGAAGGGTGGCGCTGACCAAACATCGGGGCGTCTTGATCCATACATGACGGGGGCGTGCGGTGATGATCGGATACGGTATTATTGCGTGTATTCTGTCGTTTCCGAGCTACCGTTGCGCTACGGCTTGCAAAAGCATTGCCCTGCGTAGATACTGCGACATACGTGGATGTAGTAGTGCCCCACAAGATTTGTTGAAAAGTGCAGGATGTTGGTATGACGCAATATGATGTTTTGGTGGCGGGTGGCGGCCCGGCCGGGATGTCGGCAGCAATGCAAAGCGCTGCGGCAGGGGCAAAAACGCTATTGGTGGAGCGCGGCAGTATGCTGGGGGGCACGACGAATGCCGCAGGTGTAAATTTCCCGGGGATCTTTCATGCGTGGGGCCGCCAGATTATCAAGGGCTATGGCTGGAAACTGGTTGCCGATTGTGTTGCGCACAGCGGCGGCAAGCTGCCGGATTTCAGCACACCTCCCGAAAGGCATTGGATGCACCAAGTGCGGGTAGATCGCTCACTGTACACGCTGCTCTGTGATGAACATGTAACCCGTACGGGCGCCGAGGTCCTCTTCCATGCCATGCCAGCCAAGGTTGAGGCGCTGCCCGAGGGGTGGCATGTAACGCTTTGCGACAAGATCGGGTTGCAAGAGATCCAAGCGTGTTGTCTTGTGGATTGCACTGGCGATGCCAATCTTGTGGCATTGGCTGGAGGCGCACTTCTCGATGACGGTCCGGACAAACAGCCCGGCACATACGTCTGCAAAGCAAGCGGATATGATGTTTCCAAGCTGGATATGGAAAAGATCAATGCTGCGTTTCGCGAAGCATTGGCGCGGGGCGAAGTTACGGCGCATGATGCGGGGTGGGATGTGAACGCGCCTGCAGCAAGTCGTTGGTTGCGCCAGCATGGCGAGAACGCAAACCACATTCCTGGCATCGATGGCCGCGACAGCCGGGGGCGTACCCAGATGGAACTAGCCGGACGTAAGGCCATTTTACGGATGTATCGTTTCCTGCGGCAGCAGCCCGGTTTGGAGAATCTCAAGATCGAGTTTCTGGCACCGCAGTGCGGGGTGCGGGAGACGGTGCGGATTGACGGCGATATCATGATCACGGCCGATGATTTCATCTCCGGTCGTGTCTGGCCAGATGCATTATGCTGCTCCTTTTATCCGATTGATTTGCATACCGCTGACGGCAGTGGACTCAAGAAGATCGACCTTGAGCCGGGCATTGTGCCTACCGTTCCTCGCCGGGCATTGTTACCGAAAAATCTAAAACGGATTGCGGTTGGCGGACGCTGTGTTTCGAGCGACCGCGATGCCAATTCCGCCTTACGAGTGCAAGCCTCAGCCATGGCGATGGGACAAGCCGCCGGAGCCATGGCCGCCTTGTCTGCCGGACAGGGCATCGACATGCGCGACTTGCCTTTGACGGATATTCGTGCCTTACTCGAAGCGCACGATGCAATCGTCCCTTGACTCTCATTCCGGCAAGCCGTACATTACGGTTATGCATGATGACATGACAACAGTACTTACGGTTCGGGGGCAAACTTCGGTTCCTGCCAGATTTCGAAAAGAAGCCCATCTGCAACCTGGTCAGCGGCTGCGTTGGTACAGGGCTGCACCCAACGAATTTCGGGTTGTTGTGGAAACACCCGAGACAGCAGCGGGGCCTTTGGCTGCGTTGGGATACGCTGAAAAGTATCATCCACAGGGGGTTCCCACAACTGCGCAAGCAATGCAGGTACTGCGCGAAGGCGAGGATGCCTGATGGCGCTTGTCGTCGATAGTTGCGTATTGTTGGATGTTGCCCTGCGCGATCCGCAGTTCGGCATTCCATCCGCTCTCTTGCTTGAAAGTAAACGCAAGCAGGGGCTTGTCGCATGCCCCGTTTCCGTTGTCGAGATTTGTCCACAGTTCGATGGAAGGGTCACGACCACAAGGAATTTTCTCCGTTTGGTTGGTGCTGACGCTGACTCTCCTTGGTTAGCAAAAGATACAGAGCATGCTGCTGAAGCATGGGCTCGCTATGTATCCACGAAGCGTGCAGGGAAAACTGCGGCACGACCAATTGCCGATATACTGATTGGTGCCTTTTCTTTACGGTTCGATGGACTGGTGACACGAAATCCGGCACACTTCGCGCCTTATTTCCCATCCCTCAAGCTCATTGACCCTAGCCCACCGGAACAACCCTGATCTGAACATACCCGCTTACAAGCAGCCATCAACCAACAACACAAATACCCAGAAAGCTCGCATTATGCGAAACTCCCTACTCAATCCCAAGCTCAGCTACCTCCAATATGGAATACGTGAAATTGTTCTTATCGCTGATCAAATCAAGCAAAGGAACCCGTCCTTCACGATGATTCCGGAAAATATCGGCGATCCGATCATAAAGGGATGGACAACGCCGCAGTACGTAAAAGATCTGCTGTGTGATGCTGCCCGCAACAAAGATATGGTCTGGGGTTATGTTCACTCCCGCGGATTGGAAGCTGCTCGTGCATGGGTCGCGCAAGATGCGAACCGATGCTATCCCAAAGCCAATCTTGATGTTGATGATATCGTTTTTGCAAATGGACTTGGTGCCGCAATCGGACTTACCTATGTCGCTCTTCCCGAAGGTGTGCGCGTCATCCAGCCTTCTCCGTCGTATCCAACACATGCCTCCCTGGAAGCATTCGCATCGGGAAAGGAGAGTATTTCCTACAACTGCGATCCAAAGCATGGGTGGCAAGTGGATCTCGAGCATCTGGAATCACAGATACAAAAACATCCTGAAATTACGGGGATCCTCGTAGTGAATCCCAATAACCCGACAGGGGCGGTATATTCGCGCGAAACGCTGGAGCGAATCGTAGAGCTCGCGTTGAAGTACAACCTTTTTATTCTGGCGGACGAGATCTACTACCGGCTGGTCTATCATGGCAAGGTTCACCACCATATGAGTGCCGTTGTCGACGGAAGGGTTCCGCTGATCGTCATGCGGGGCATATCTAAAGATATCCCGTGGCCCGGTTCGCGATGCGGGTGGATCGAGTTCCATAATGCGAAGATGAATGCTGATTTCGCTGCCTATGCGGAAGGAATTAAAAAGCGTATGTTGCTCGAGGTTGGTGCCACGGCGATGCCCCAACACCTCGTTCCCTATCTTTATGAACATCCTGACTTTCAGCCGCATCTGGAGGCCACCAACCGGAAACTTGAGGAAAATAGCACCGCGATAGCCGGAATTCTCAATAGCATACCGGGCGTTACGTGTAATCCTGCGAACGGTGCATTTTATATCACCTCGGTTTTCGAGCCGGGCGTTTTGCATGACCGGCAAACACTCCCCATCGCGAATGCTGATGTACGCGCGTTCATCGAACAGGAAGTCAGGAAGCCGGGTATCGCGCCCGACAAGCGCTTCGCCTATTATCTTCTCGCAAACACCGGGATTGTGGTAACGCCAGCGTCCGATTTCTTTTCTCCACATTATGGGTTCCGCGTAACGACGCTCGATCGAGACCCCAAGAAATTACAGTTCACCTACGCGACATTGAAAGCTGCGATAGAGGCATATCTTGCATCCTAGGTTGTAACTTCATTGTTGGCACACTTACTCGCCTGCACTTAATCCCCTACACTTACTCGCCTACACTTACTCGACATTGTGAGCACTGACTTTCGATTAAGTGTAAGCGATTAAGTGTGCCCGAGTAAGGGTAAGAAGTTTCACCCCCGCATCATCTTGGCACCCAAAGTGCCCTCACTAGGTTGTAACTTCATTTCTACATACAAGATGTTGTGGTTTCGTATTCTACTTTGCACGATGTTAACCCCCTTTGGAGTGCGGCGATAAAAATCGCCGCTTTGGGATTGCGCGGAGCGCGGGGGCGGAGATGCACTGAGCGGGTTGATTGATTGGAAGTGTGTTGGCTTGTGGCGAGGGCTGGGTGG
>SKVN01000159.1 GCA_007129405.1 Kiritimatiellia bacterium | reverse complement strand
TCTTTCAACATGAGCGGAATCCAATGACGATCATCGGCCCACATGCGGTTATAAGGGATTTCGTTTAGCGATGTCCACAGGGGGGTGGCTTCATGGGTTTCTGTCGGTTCGCCCTCGTATCCGGTGGCAGTAAATACGATACCATGAATGGAGTGCCCGTTTGTAAATTGGAAGAAGAGTTCACCTGCATAGGAGACGCCTGTTGGCGTGATGCAAAGTTCCTCTTCGACTTCACGCACGGCTGCCTCGATCGGTGTTTCGCCGGGTTCCAGGCGTCCTCCGGGGCCATTGATATTACCTGCGCCTAGACCGCGTTTCTTGTGAATGAGTAATATCTGGCCGTTTTGGATGACAAAAAGTAGAGTGGCCTGCTCTTGGGGTTCCCATGTATTCCAGTCAATGTCAGATAGCTTTTGCATCATAATCAGTCGATTCTCCATTGATACATCAATCGTGGTGTTTGCAAGGTGTCAAGCCAGACTGAAGGACGCAGCGCGTTAGAGCTGCGTAGAAGGTGACGCCACGAGAAACCTTTTTCATAGCGATAAATGATAACGTCTTCCGTATCCAGTAGTTGTTGGAGTGTCGCGAGCGCATCATCCCAATACCCGATGCCGTCGATAAGGCCTTGTTCCAAGGCATCTGCGGCTGTGAAAATGCGACCGTCCGCTAATGGGGCAACAAGGTCGGCAGGCAGGTTGCGAGATTCGGCGACAAGGTGTTTGAAACGTGTATGCATGGCATCCACAACGCCTTGCAGTAGTTCCCGTTGATTTTCGGAGACCTCGCTGAAAGGATTTAAGAGATCTTTGTTTTCCCCTGATTTGATCGTAACATCCTTAATGCCTAAAAGTTGTCCGAGTTCATGCAGGTTCAGCGTTTGTATCATCACACCGAGCGATCCGGTTATAGTGGTGGGGTGTGCAATGATTTTGTCTGATGCAAGAGCGACATAATAAGCCCCGGATGCAGTAACATCTTCGCATATTGTGATGATTTTCCTGCCGGGTTGGGCCTCTTTGAAACGCAGGAGTTCATGATAGAGGATGTCGCTGGCGGTAATTCCACCGCCACCACTGTTGATTTCCAAGATCAGGGCACGGACATCAGCGTCCATTGTTGCGCGACGTATGCTGCGCCGAGCTAGGTCGGCTGCACTTACGGACCCGAACAACCCCGGTTCCGTATTGAGAAGAATCATGCCCCGGAGCGGGATACGTATCACTTTGGTTTCTCCGCGACCTTCAGACCAGGTTTCGGTCATATGTGGAAATGCATCTTCCCCCCATTTCCGTGATTCGCCGACCGTGGACTTTGACCCAGGAACGAGTTTGCCATTCCAGCGATCATGAAGCCATAGGAGCGCCATACCTATGATAATAAGAATCAGAATAATCGTTAGGCAGCCGGGGCGCCGACTGCGCCGATACGTGACTTTAGACATGCATAACCTCTCTTGAAGATTTCTTTTTTACTGGATGGGGTGAATGTGTTGCGATCGGTAGATGCTACACCTTGCCATGTGCATCTGCAAGTTGCGATTCGCTGCGCTCCATGTTACAAATTATGAATTAACCATTATCGGATAGGGGATATAGATGTTTGAGAGAGAGCGGGCGACGGCGGTGGCGGCGGTGTTACGGGCTGCGCAAGTGTGCGAGCAGGTTCGGGCAGGGTTTTCCCATGATGATGCCCATGAAAAGGATGATCGTTCTCCTGTAACGATCGCAGATTTTGCAGCGCAGGCTGTCATCATTGATATAATCGAGAGTATGTTCCCGCAGGATGAAATTGTTGGCGAGGAAGATGCCGCGTTGTTGCGGGGGCGAGATGGTGCATTGGTTGCCGATGCGGTACTACGTACGCTCTCACCGGTATTGCCGGGGATCCATACGGATCGATTGATTCATTTGCTGGAGCGCGGGGGCGGAACCGGAGGGCGTGGCAAACGTTTTTGGACACTGGATCCGATTGATGGCACCAAAGGATTTATTCGCGGGGATCAATATGCGATAGCGCTTGCATTGATCGAAGATGGCGAAGTGGTGCTGGGGGTACTGGGCTGCCCGGCATTTCCTGTGGTTGGTTTTGCGTCAGCGGAGGAGGAACGTGGTATTTTGCTGGATGCTGTGAGGGGAGATGAGTCCGTTTGGATGCGTCCCATGTCGAATCCGCAAGACACACGGGCAGTCCATGCCCGAATGGATGTAGCCCCGGCTGATGCAGTGTTTTGCGAGTCGGTCGAAAAAGCACATACGGCGCAGAGCCGTTCGAGTTGCATTGCGGAGATGCTGGGCGTCCGCGCGGCCCCTGTTCGTATTGATAGCCAATGCAAGTATGCGGCGGTAGCGCGCGGGGATGCCGATGTGTACCTGCGCCTTCCTGCGAAAAAGGGGTATGTTGAAAAAATATGGGATCATGCAGCCGGCGCCTTTATCGTGCAGCAAGCAGGTGGTCGGGTGACGGATATGGATGGACGTGCATTAGACTTTGCGCAGGGTCGTGAATTATCCTTGAATCGGGGCATTGTAGCTACTGGAGGCGGACTGCAGGACATTGTTCTTAATGCGATTGTGCGGACACAGCCACCGGCATGATGATTTCAGGGGGAGAAATGTGTTGATGAGCGATCCCGCCGGGTTTATCCCGGTGGTGAAGGAAGTTGGGAAAAGGGCGGAAGCACCGTCCCCTCAACGTTTGCCTCCACCGGGATAAACCCGGTGGGCGGAGAAGTTGCAAGTCGGGGAGAACGATACGTGAAGTTTGATTTTGATGAAGTGATCGAGCGCCGGGGAACAGATAGCAGCAAGTGGAATTCTAACTCGAATCCGAATTTCTTGCCGATGCCAATAGCCGATATGGATTTTCGTGCTGCGCCGGAGATTCTTGCGGCTTTACACAAGCGTGTGGATCATGGGGTGTTTGGCTATGCAGATGCTCCACCTTGGGTAGTGGAGGCGGTACAGGAAAAGTTGTTCCGTGATTATGGGTGGGAGACAGAGCCGAAATGGTTCGTTTGGCTGTCAGGACTCGTAGTCGGACTGAATGTGGCGTGCCGGATGTTGGAATCTGCCGCGGATGCGGTGGTTACGACCACGCCGATTTATCCGCCTTTTCTGCATGCGCCTGATTTTACGGGGCATCCGCGTATTGACGTGCCGCTCTTGCAGGAACGCACGCGGTATGAAATTCCGTGGGATGCACTGGAGCAGCAACTGGCTTCGCCCACGGCCAAGTTGTTTTTACATTGTAATCCCCACAATCCGGCGGGAAGAGTCATGCGGCGGGAAGAACAGGAGCGTTTGGCGGAGCTCTGCCAGCGGCATGATGTGCTGATTTGTTCGGATGAAATTCATTGTGATTTGGTTTTGGAGCCAGACTTGCGGCACATTCCAATGGCAACGATTTCCCCGGAGGTGGCGGCTCGCACCATTACGTTGATGTCACCCAGTAAGGCTTTCAATCTGGCGGGCTTAATGTGGTCGTTCGCGGTGATTCCGGATGTGGCGCTACGCAAAGCTTTCCTGCGCTCGGCGCGCGGGATTGTCACGGAATTGAATGTCTTTGGCTATGCCGCTGGCGAAGCTGCGTATCGTCATGCCGGCCCCTGGCACGATGCGTTGATACAGGTGCTGCGTCGTAATCGGGACCTGGTGCGCGAGACGGTTGCGGATTTGCCGGGGCTCTGGATGCCGGAGATTGAGGCCACTTATCTGGCGTGGATCGACTGCCGTGGGCGGCAGTTCCCATGCGAGCCTTCGCTGTATTTTGAAAAGAATGGATTGGGCCTATCCCACGGATCTGCATTCGGTGCACGTGGGTTTGTACGCTTCAATTACGGGTGTCCGCTGCCCACACTGCAAGAGGGACTGCGTCGCTTCCGCGAGATCGTAGCACCACTCGCCCGAGTCAACGCATAAGAACAACTGCATGGGTATGAGGCTTGTCTATCGGTGTGGCACAGCGTTTATGTTGGCCGTCTGCGGTCTATATCAACCGTAGACGTCTTCCTGGTACTGTTCGGTACGCCGTAGCTGTTTGCCGTATTCCTTGGCTTCTTCCGCAGAGAGGTTTCCGCCTTTGGCGGCGCATTCCACGAGTGCGGCAAAGACGTCGTGCGCCATATCCTGGCCACCGCTTACATAAATGCGCGCGCCTGCTTCCATCCAGGCATAGACTTCTTCGGCATGTTCGACCAATTTGTGGTGCACATAAACCTTTTGTTCCTGATCGCGCGACCAAGCTGTGGTCAGGCGCGTAAGGGTTCCGTTTTTTAGGTATTCATCCCACTCATCGCGATAGAGGAAGTCTTTGGCTTCGTGCGGGTTGCCAAAGAATAGCCAGCTTTTGCCAACGGGTTCGGAGTGCGGCAGCAGGGCGCGTTCCTGGATAAATGCCCGGAAGGGCGCCACCCCGGTACCTGCACCGATCATGATGATGGATGCAGAATGCTCTTTGGGCATCCGGAATCCCTCGTTGGGTCGAATAAAGATCGGAATGCGCTCTTGTTCGCCGACCCGGTCTGCCAGATAGGTTGACACCATGCCGCTACGTTCCCGTC
>SKVN01000182.1 GCA_007129405.1 Kiritimatiellia bacterium | reverse complement strand
GGCTGGTGGTGGGGGAAGGATTCGAACCTTCGAAGGCTATGCCAGCAGATTTACAGTCTGCCCTCGTTGTCCACTTGAGTACCCCACCCAAGTTGCGTGGAGCTGCATACTGCCGGATAACAAATAGCGTTTCAAGGGAAAAACGACAAAAAGCGATTTCGTGTCTGCTTTCTTGTGTTCTACAACCATCGTATCGCTGCCGGCAAATTGCTATATTGATCGGTCCACGGACGAGGGAGCCGTTCAGGTCGTTCATCACGCCAACCATAGTCCAACTGATATGTATCCATGCGCTTGGCATCGGCACTTAATGCCATCCATATGGTCAATTCAGAATCGGGATGAACCTCGCCTTCATTAGATTGAACCAACGCATGCACGCCCACAGCAACAGCATTGGCATAAACGACAGGAACAAGATCCAGCATACGATTCGACAAGTGCAATAAAAGAACGCCGTCTGGGCGCAATTTCTTCATGTAACCAGCTAGTGCTTCTGTGGTCAATAAATGCACGGGTATCGCACCACTGTTAAATGCATCGAGAATCAGTAAATCAAAGATATCATTCGGCTCCTGTGCAATCCGCATCCTTCCGTCACCAAAAACAAATCGGTATGCAGCACCTTGACGACGCCCATGTTCAAGATAACGAAAATACTGCTCAGCCAGTGCCAGATTATCCGGATCTAATTCAAAGATGCTCCACTGTTGCCCCGTTTGCCCATACGCAGTGAAGGCCCCTGTACCCAGACCAATCATTCCGATTTGTTGCAACCTATGCCCCTCCGATCGCAGCACACGCGCCGCTGGTGTCGTTGGGTGATAATACGCAAGCGGCGTCGAGCTTCGCAAAGGATCGAGATACTGCCGCCCATGCTGCGTAGTCCCATGCTGAAGATAGCGAATGTTGTCACGATCATATATAGTGTAAATGCCATAGTAATTCCGGAGACGAGCTACCATCTTCCCGCCACTGGCAAATTGATCCAATTGCGCCGATCCCACCATCACCAACAACAGAATGCTGACCATAATAACGGGATAATCTTTACCTAAACGAAAACTCAGCGCTAACGGCAATGCAACCAATACAAACACAATACTCTCGGGATAGCCACCCGGCATGACACGAGGAACAACAAAGAGTAATGCCCCAAATATTAGCACGCTGAAAACATGTGGAAAAAAATATCCCCAGCACTGACCGGTCTGCTTACACAAACCCACGGCAACCACTGTTATCACAAGTGCCAAAGGATATTCCGCAAGCGATTGCGAAAGCAGCGGAAGGACCCAACTTACGAGCACACTGCCACAGAGTCCTCCAAACGCAAGGACCACATAGAAGGTCGTCAATCCTGTGCCGCTGGCAGGACTGCTCTGGAGAAGCAGCAAATTACAATTGATGCATACGACAAAGAGAATCACGAAATATAACAGCAGCATGATAACCGGTGGCAGCATAACGCGCAGACGCAACAACAACACAAGACAAGCGCCCAGCATAACACTCCAGTTTAACGCCTGCTGTATCCAAACGGGACACCACAAGACACGTTTAAAAACAACCACATACGCCAACATAAATAGTGCCAAGGGTAATACCCACAACAAGGGAATGGCCGCGAGGTCAAACGTAATAACATTGGTCGTGGCAAGCAGCATCGTTCCTGTCGCCAAACTCAAAAGAAACCACCGCAAGCACTGCCCCCATCCCTCATCGACCGGCTCCTGCCGAGGCAAGGTGATTTCCTCTACAGCACGCCAAGGGTAAATACACCAGTGTAGCAGAACCAGAACAAGATATCCTAACCACCAAATAGATGCCTGCTGTGCAAGGGTACTTACAGGCTCTATCAGGAGCGGGTAGGCCAATAAGGCCGAAACCGATCCGGCATTAGATGCGGCATACAGTACATACGGATTTTTGCGCTGCGGCATGGGGGAAACCATAAGCCATCGCTGTAAGATCAGGCTTGTCATGGAAAGGACAAGAAAGGGGCCACCAGCAGTCAATAGCAACTGGCGAAAGACGCCCATAGCCAAATTGTGTTCCCATACAGTGAGTTCTCCATTCAATGCAAAAGGAAACATCAGAAAAGGTAACAGCAAAACAAACAAATGAAGCAAACCATAACGCCGCACACCCCATTTTACCTGGAACGCATGGCTTAACACATATCCCAAAAGCAATGTCCCCTGGAAGAAAACCATGGCGGCTCCCCACACAAGGTAACTCCCGCCAAATGTTGGCAACAAGGCTTTGGTAAGCATAGGCTGGATTAAAAACAGCAAAAAAGCGCTTAGATATACCGCGATATAAAAAAGCAACATAGAATGCTCACCTTTTGAGATGCCCACTAGATATCTAGAATATTCGTGGTATCCGCAGCATCTTTCCCCGACTGATCCATATATGCAGTCGTCCGATACTCGTTCACTTCGTTGAGTTTATGCAAAATCTTACCCAAACGCGCTATAGCTCCGGAACTGCTTTCCAGTAATTCCTGCACAGCGGTGTCTTCAGACGCCACCTTCGTCTGCAGCAAACTCAAATTACCCATCAACAATGTCGCCGGTTGAGCAAGGTGATGGCAGGCGGCACCAAGACTCTCCAACATCACACGATTTCGCTCCACCTCTCGCTGTGCTGCCTCCGCGCGCTTCCGATCAGAAAGATCCGTAAAGGAAAAAACAAACCCAACCATTTCCCCATCTGAATTGCGATTGCAGTTCGCCAACACCTCGATATCAAGTGTACGCCCGGAAGGCATTTCCGCCGAGACCTCACATGACCAACTCCCGCCATCCCCTTTCAGCGACAGCATCAAATCCTCTGCCAGACCGCTGCCTTCAAACAACTCCCTTATACTATATCCAACCATAGCGAACTGATCCTCGCTCTCCAACATGGCAGCAAAGGCAGGGTTCACGTATTCGAGAACCCCTTCTAAATTTGCGATAGCAATGCCATTTGCAGCATTTTGAATAGCATTATGTTCCGTACGCAACATTTCCTCTGCTTGCAGTCGAAGCGTAATGTCGCGGATGAAAAAACCTAAGTGATCTTCCCCTGCCCAGATGCGGGCCACGGCAATTTCACTGGGAAACTGACTCCCATCTTGCCTCTGACAATAGGCTTGAATGAGAACAAACCTCTGATTTTCAAGATTGCTGCTCAAATCAGACAACAAGGAGTGACCTGCGCCGGAAATCACTTTCTCAATGGGCATCCCCTTGAGCTGATCCTTCTCCCAATACAAAAAATCAACGGCCCGTGAATTTGCATCCACCACTTCACCCTCTAAATCCGTAATCAACGCAGCATCATAGATACTCTCGAGCAATGCCGTATAGCGCCCCTTCTCACTATAATCTAAATTCCGCGTAACGGGACGTTTCTGACCGCTTCGGGATGGCGACATGACCACGCGTCGCTTATTCGCAACGGGAGCCTTTGGCGTTTCTGGAATAAGGTCGATCCTTATTGTTCTTGAAAACTCAGGTACATCCGACATAAAGGTGCCCCCACGTAATAACTACACCTCATAATATTGCATGTGCGACCAAGGGCATCCCGTTTGTACAGTCCTATCGAACGAGCAAACAATACAAGGTTCATATTAAGTGAGTCATTTTAAACAAACCTACGCTTTGCGCCAATAAAAAAATGTAAAACCTCGCGCATTGAATCTGCCTTGAATCATATTTGTTCTTGTGCAACCCGCCCCTCATAGCGGGTTACACGGAACGCGCAACCCATCATACGCGACGCGAATATTCGGCGGAAGTGCGGCCTCAAGTTCTGCATGCCCCACTTCATGACACATGTGTATCAAATATGCCCTTTTTGCCTTCACTTGTGACAGGCAGACCAAGCTCTCTGCTATCGTCATATGGGTTGCATGCTGGCGATGCCGCAATGCATCTAACACGACCACATCTACCCCTTTAACCAAGGAAAGCGTCTCTGATGGCATCACTTTGCAATCCGGTATGTATGCAAGTCGGGCGCCCCCCCCCTCAAACAAAAAACCATATGTTGGCTGATTGCCATGTTGCACGCGTAAAGGGGTCACTGTTACATTTTTCAGCCGTACAGGACCATCAAGCTGCCGAAAGGCGATCTCCGGGCGGTACGTTCCCAGGATATTCGGAGCCGAAATATAATCAAAAACACGATTGAGAGAAGCCAACGTATCTTTATCCGCATAAGCGGGAATAACCCCGCCCTGCATCGTGTTGAAGCGGCGAATGTCGTCGAGACCAAAAATATGATCTGCATGCGCATGCGTAAAAAAGACAGCATCTACCCGTGGAATTTTGTGTTCAAGTACCTGCTCCCGAAAATCAGGAGGGGTATCGACCAAAATGCCTTGCCCCTCAAACGATAGATAAAGACTTGTGCGACGACGACGATCTCGCGGATCCGGTGACTGACAAACTTTGCATTCACACCCGATCATCGGAACGCCGCAAGAAGTGCCTGTACCCAAAAATAGTGCTTCCATAACCATTACATCTAACCTGTATCTTGAGTGATTACACACTTACTCGCCTACACTCACTCGCGCACACTTACTCG
>SKVN01000122.1 GCA_007129405.1 Kiritimatiellia bacterium | reverse complement strand
TATTCGGTCTAATGCATGTTGTTGCCGTTTGCAGAGCATCGTCAATTGCGGCGGGGAAACGATCGGCAAAGCTAATGATCTGAACCAATCCAAAAGAGCCCGTCACGTCGATGACGCCACCTAGCGGGTCTTGTCCGTCGGGCTCACGCAACTCTGCCGTGAAACGCGCTTGCGTTAACGCATTCTCTATCAGGCGAAGCTGTTGTAGGCTTGCATTGACCCCGAGATCGATATCGTGCGTTAATCTCACATAATGATGTGCAGCCATCGCCGCCGCACCGATGACAACAGCACCGATCTGATTTGCATGCAGAATTTCTGCCACTTCCTCTGCTGCGTCTAAAAGAGTCGGTTTGTTTTGCATGATTTATTTTTTGTTTTGCTTAGTGTAGAAGCTTTCAAAGTGATTTGCCATACCTAGCGCTTCTTGCACGCGTTCTTCTATAGACATATTTCGCACACGGTTTAATTCCTGTTCGAATGATTGCCGGGCGCAGCGACTCTTGCGAGGAGGCGGAAAAGAATGCTGGTTGCCGCTGGTGGTTGCTATGTTCGTTCGTGTCGTATGCATATCTTGAGAGTGCCAATAGAATGCTTGTAAATCAAGTTGTCTGTTTAGTGTGAATGGATTGCGTTATGGGTTGGCGTGTATCATAATGCGAAGAGCATTGTGTTTTGGTCGCGGCCCACCGTGGACGGTTAGGCCTACCCAGATTTATCAGGAAGCCATTCAGTTACAGGACGGAAAGTGTAGCCCGCTTTCGCCGAAAGCGCGGCTGGGCGTGTGTTGAACATGTGGTGTCCGTGGAGTGTCCTTCGGGCTTTTTGCGGTCTGGCTATGCACGATCCACGCGCGAGCCTGCTTTCATCGAAAGCTGGCTACAGGGCATCAAGTTACAGATTATACGGGGGGTTGCATGCAGAAGTTGAATCTGAAACCGCGCAAGCGCGCATTCACCTTGCCGACTAGCGTTCAAATGGATGCTGCTTTGGCTGTGCCCACGGTCAAGGGGTCCGGTTTGCTGAAATATGGTCGGCATGCTTACTACCTGATGAATTTCCAAACGGGTAAGGGCCTCAATGTAAGCATTGGCCATTTGGATATTATCCGGCCGGGCTGGAAACGGTTGCGCACCAGTGCAGAGGCTGGCGGGCAGCAGCTTTCTTTGCGGAATCTCTTCTCTGCCAAGTACCATTATGGCTTTAACTTGCTGGAGCAGGTCATGTTGATGACGGTTCCGCATACGGCCACACCTTTGGGAGACGGTAAGTTTATCATCAATCTCTGGTCCTGGTTCGGGTGCATCCTGATTGATGTAAAGCAGGAGACGGCCTCTTACTATCTCATGGAAGATTTGCCGGATCAGCACGTATTGGGGTCCCAGCAATGGTTTGACGCAAAGTCCGGCGACCTTTATGCGATGTCTTATGTTCTAAAAGATTCGCTTGGGCGTATCCGTGATCCGGGGCATGCGGTACCGTTCCGGGTATTCAAGCATCGCTTGGATGCCGACGGCACCGATACTGTATGGGAGGGCGAGCTTGCGGATTACATGCATGACATTCAGCTAAACGCGACCATGCAGTATGGCGTGGTTTGCGAGCTGGGTATGTACAAGAATCAGTCTGACAAGATGTTGCCATCGAAGGTCCTGGTCTTTGACCTGCAAAACAAGCGTCACTGGATTCTGGAAGAATTTATCGTGGCTGCACATGCCTGCTTTGATCCTGTGGAACCGAATGTGGTGTATTTCTCGAATCATAATTTTGAGTTTGAACACAGCGATATGGTGACCCTGCTCAAGAAAGGGTCCTACTCGGTTCGGTTTCATGGTCCGGCCGCAATCTATAAGTACGAGCTGACACCGGATGGTCCTAAACAGCTTGGCGTCTACACACAGGAGGATTTCTTCCGTCTAACGAATATGCATGTTTTCTTGCATCGGGGTCGCAAGATGATTGTGGCCATGGGATTCCCGGATGTCGTATTTCTCATTGATGCGGCAGACATGCGCTTTATTCGCAAGATCGTGGTAAAGGATCCCGTCTCCATCAATCACTTGTATTCGCGCAAGCCATCATTGATTGGCACGATTGCGCCGAGCCCCGATGGTGAGCGGCTTTTTGTCCATACAACGCGTTCCTTCCAGATTGTGGATATTGATTCCGGTGAACCGCTGTTTGTGCGGGATTGTTTTCGTCATCACACCTGTTTTAACCATATGGCTGTATCCACCGACGTGAATTGGTAAATATTGAATGAAAATTGTTTCCGGCTCGATCATTAGGTTGCGCATACCATTTGTAGAAACGTTCCGTCATCATTTAGCGGCAAGATCGTTTTCGGATTCCATTGTCGTTAAGTTAAAAACGGATAGTGGGCTTGTTGGTTACGGGGAAGGGGTTCCGCGTTCTTATGTGACGGGGGAGACACAAGCGGCGTGCTTGCAGCATATACAATCAAAGCTTTTGCCAACGGTGATGCAGAAGGAATTTCCCGCGTTTGCTGCGACGCATTTGGTTGCCGAAGTTGGGCGGCTGATTTCGGATGAATCTGATGCTGATGCGGTGGTTTGGCATGCTGCGCGTTGTGCGGTGGAATTGGCGCTGCTTGATGTTTGTTTGAAAGTCGGGAGCAATTCCCTGCGTGAAGCGCTTCCGCCTGCGGACCATGATGTTTTTTATACGGCTGTGATTGGCAGTGGTTCGCTTGCATCGGTTACTGCGATGGCGAAAAGATGCAAGGCAGCCGGTTTCCGGTCGGTTAAAATGAAGATTACGTCGATGGATGCGTTGGAGTCTGTCGCTGCCGTACGGAATATTCTGGGACCGGATGTTTCGTTCCGGCTGGATGCCAATGGGGCTTTTGATGCGGAGGGCGCGGCTGCTTTGCTAGATGGACTGGCGCCATATGACATTCAATGCGTGGAGCAGCCGATCCCGCGTGGCGATGTGGCGGCACTGGCGACATTGCAGGCCTCGTCGCCGGTGCCGATCATGGCGGATGAGTCGCTGGTCACGGAAGCCGATGCTTTAGAATTGATTAGAGCGCAAGGCGTAGATTACTTCAATTTGCGAATATCCAAATGCGGCGGCATTGGGCGCACGTTAGCAATTGCCAAGCTCGCAAGGGAGGCGGGTATTCGTGTTGTGCTGGGATGTCAGGTGGGAGAGACGAGTATTCTTTCGGCCGCTGGCTGTCATGTCGCCAGTCATCTGGCAGAGGTTCGCGCAGTCGAGGGGGCCTATGGCACGCATTTGCTAGTGGAGGATGTTGCCGATCCCCCCATCATGTTCAGCGATGGCGGGCTGGCTCCTGCATTGACGGGTATCGGCTTGGGATGCAACGTACGGGAGGACAAGTTGCGACATTATGCAGAGGAATGGATTGATGTTTGAATTGGGGCAAAGGTGAATATTCTGACTTCAAAGGTTTTGCGCTTTGCAGGATCTCGCGTGGTGCGTGGTTTTGATCGTGATACGCATGCGCCAGAGGAAGCGCAGGCTGTTTTGCTGCGCAGAATATTGCAGCGTAATAGCGCCACGGAATACGGGCAGCGCTACAACTTTGCTGGTATCAAGAGTGCGGTAGAGTTTACCCGACGGGTTTCTGTTGTCACTTTTGCCGATCTTGCTACCGATGTGGAGCGTATGAAAAGCGGAGAACAGGGGGTGTTAACGCGCAGTGCTCCGGTGTTCTATAATGTAACGAGCGGTACAACGGACAAGCCGAAGTTCATTCCCGTTACGCTGGAAGGACAGTCGTTACTAGGAGGGTTGGTGCGGCAGTGGTTTTGCAGGACTTTTCGCGATCACCCTACAATGCTTAATGGTGCGGCACTTTGTGTGGCCGGTGCGGCGGAGGAAGGGCAGACATCAGCAGGGGTTCCGTATGGTAGTGCGTCGGGCATCATGAGCAGGCTGCTGCCGCCTGCTTTGCGGCGCGGGTTTGTGTTGCCGCCGGAAGTCGCAGCGATTTCGGATTACGACTTGCGGTATTATGTGATGGCGCGGCTGGCATTGGGGCGCGATGTGTCGTTTGCCGTGACGCCGAATCCGATGACATTGGTAAAGATTGCGGAGGCAGGTGTTGCGCATCAGGACGCGATCATTGCTTCGATTCGCAGCGGTGTTTTGATGGCTGAACCATTGTTTGAAATTTGCCCAGCAGATTCGCGGCTCATTGAGGATATTGAGGCGGGCTTGCAACCAGCCCCCGTGCGGGCGGCCTTTCTGGAGAATGTGATGGTGCAGCATGGTCGGTTACTCCCGTCAGCGTGCTGGCCGAATCTTGCAGTGGTTGGGTGCTGGTTAGGGGGCAGTATCGGGTATCATGCCGATCGTCTTTGTCCGTTCTATGGTGAGAAGGTGCCGCTACGTGACCTTGGTTACCTGGCCAGTGAAGGCCCTATGTCCATTCCCGATCAGGATCGGCTGCCTGCCGGGATTCTGGCCTTGCGCAACCAGTATTATGAATTTGTGCCGGAAGACGAGGAGCCGCAGTCATGCAGCCAGCCTTTGTGTGCGCACCAGGTCGAGGTTGGGAGACGCTACCGAGTTTTGTTGACGAATGTTAATGGGCTCTACCGCTATGATATTAACGATATCGTGGAAATTC
>SKVN01000164.1 GCA_007129405.1 Kiritimatiellia bacterium | reverse complement strand
TCGTGTCACCAAGCAAGTTATGCAGGTCACCAAGTGTTTCCTGATAGGCCCCAACCAGGAAAACACCCATGTAATATTCCTCATCAGCGGAAAGTTCATGAACCGGCAAACTGGTACGCACATCATGAATATCGGGAAACTTATCAATCTTCCCGTCGCTGTCGCAGGTAATATCGGCAATAATCGCCCGACGCTCAGGCTCTTCGCGCAACCGATGAATCGGCATGATCGGAAATATCTGATCAATTGCCCATGCATCCGGCAAACTCTGGAATACGGACAAATTCCCGTAATAGATATCATGCAAAACGTTTTGGAGTCCCTCCAAGGCTCTCGGCACCCGCTTCATTTTATCCAGCGAACCGGCAATCTGGTGGATAATGTCAATAAAGATGTTGTCGGCCAAGGCCCGCTGGCGCAGCGTTATGGTTCCCAGACGGAATTGTTCGCAGATCTCCTCCCGGTAATAAATGGCATCGTTATAACATTCCTGGACATTCTTTAAATTCAGGCTTTTGCGCACCAACCAGAGATTTTCCAGCATTTCCGGGCTGTCCTCGGGCAAGGCATCCGGGATCGGGCCAGCTTCGAACCGATTCGTATCCAATACATCGAACAATAAGACCGAGGCATACGCAACCGTGGCACGACCACTCTCCGTGATCACGGTCGGATGTTCGACTTCGTGCTCGTTGAGAACTTCAACAATTACCTCCATCACGTCGTTGCAATACTCGTCCACGCTATAGTTACGCGAATGCACGAAATTCGTCTGGCTCCCGTCGTAATCAACCCCGAGACCTCCGCCCAAATCGAGGTACCCCATCGGTGCACCTTCGCTCACCATATCCGCGTAAAAACGTGCCGTTTCACGCACGGCCTGCCGGATGTCACGAATGTTGGGAATCTGACTCCCCAGATGATAGTGCAAAAGCTGGAGGCAATGCAGTTTGCCAGAAGCGCGCAAGGTATCCACCACATCCACAAGCTGATTGGTCGTAAGCCCGAAAATCGAACCATCGCCCCCGGAATCCTGCCAATGTCCCCCAGCCCGGCTTGACAACTTCAGGCGCACCCCAATCAATGGATCCACCCCGAGCTCTGCACTCCGATTCATGATAATCGAGAGTTCCGACGGAGTCTCGACCACAAAAAAACACTTGTACCCCATCTGCACGGCATACAGCCCCAGATCGATGAATTCTTCGTCCTTGTACCCATTGCAGACGATCAGACTCTTGGGCGAAGGAATCATAGCCAAGGCAATAATCAATTCAGCTTTGCTGCCCGCTTCCAACCCATGATCAAATCGTGCACCGAAACGCGTCACCTCTTCAATGACTTGCGCCTGTTGGTTCACCTTGATGGGAAAAACCCCTTGATAACGCCCCCGGTACCCAGTCTGCTTCATTGCCTTCCGGAAACTGTCATTCAGCAGACTGATCTGGCTATCGAGCAAATTCTCGATTCGCAACAAAACGGGCAGACTCATGCCGCGGTCACGAATGCCCTTGATCACATCCATCAAGCTAACCTCAACCCGCCCCCCTGAAGCATCTTTGGAGCAGACCACAACCTCTCCATTGGCATTCAGGTCAAAATAGCCAGCCCCCCAATCCTTAATACCATAAAGATCGGCTGAATCCTTGGCACTCCATCTTTGTAAAACATCTTGTTTTGCCAATGTACTCCCCCAGAAAACGATTTCGCGAAATGCATACACGAATAGGAATATTCGCTCGCATGCAAAACGCTTACTTATGTAAGGCTATGAAAAGGGCATAAGGCTATGATTTTCACCTTAGCTCCGCAACGAAAATCACGCCGACAGACTGACACGCCAAAAGCACCTCAACAGCAATTCTCCAATTGATTTCCGGAACGCTACTGCGCACATGCCACCCAAATGCAACAAAAGACGAGAATGGGGTATGTATAGAATCAGAAAGATGGTGAATGAACGCCAGCCTGATAGACCGGTAACCAAAAGCTGAAAGTCGATCCCTTCCCAACTTCGCTTTCAACCGCGATCCTCCCGTCAGGATGCGCTTCAATAATTTTCCGACAAATAGCAAGCCCTAATCCCGTTGATTTCTCACCTGCAGTCCCCTTGACACTGGTCTTCGAAAAAGGGAGAAAAAGTTTTTGTCGTTCCGCTTCAGGAATGCCTTGTCCGTGATCCATGACCGACACTTGCACCGCGCTACCCTCTTGCCGCGCTTTCAGAATAACTTTTTGCCCGGCATAGGAAAATTTGACAGCATTGGAAATGAGGTTGTCAATAACCTGGGTGATTCGGCTGACGTCCGCATATACGGCAGGGAGGTCCGAGGCACATCGGCTTTGCACCGTAATCTCCTTAAAACAAGCACCTTGCCGATACATGGGCATTCGCTCGTGAATCAGGTCCCGAAGGTTGCAGGATTTACATTTCAAGGTAAGTTTCCCAGCCTCAATCTTGGATACATCCAAAAGATCGTTTACCAGTTCGCGCATGAACTGCGCATTCTGCTTCATACGCTTCGCCAGTTGAACTCGCAACTTCTCGTCTGACTGGGAGATCAGCATATCCGAACACAACATGATAACCGCAAGCGGATTTTGTATGTCGTGGGCTGCCATTCCGAGGAGGCCGTTTTTTTGTTCGTTCAGTGCTTTCAACTCACGATTCTTTTTACGGAGCGAACGCCGTAGTCGAACTTCAGCGCGTTCAGCTTCGATGCGGCGAGTGACATCCGTCTGGATGGCAACATAATGAGTAATCTTGCCGCTGGAGGCGCGGATCGGCGTAAGGTACAGCTCGTTCCAAAAGCGCGAACCGTCTTTGCGAAAGTTCTTCAACACTACGCGACAGTTATTCCCCGACGTCAGTGCACGGCGTACGGTAACCAACCCGGGTTGTGCCCTTAGTTTCCCTTGCAAGAACCTGCAGTTTGTACCGATCACTTCCCGCCATGAATACCCCGTGATTCGCTCAAACGCCGGATTGACGAAAATGAGCGGCATATCCTTTTTTCGCGCATCTGCGATTGCTATGCCGTTACTTGCCGACATGACGGCCTCCGCGAGAAGCGATTTCGTCACAGGCCTGTCAAGAACTTCAGCAGCAGACATTCTGTTCACCAAGATAAACCTCACATATTTTGAAACACACCAATTGGTACCCCGGAGAGGACTTGAACCTCCGACCTACGGATTAGGAATCCGTCGCTCTGTCCAACTGAGCTACCGGGGCGCGAATGCTATGATGCATGGCAGAGCAATAAGATAGCGAACCGGACGTCCGGATTCACGTAAAAAAGCACCACACCATAATTTCGCTTTTCCCACAAGTCACAAGCTTGTATGAATAGAGCATGACCACAAAAAAGGATAGTCCTATAACGCTGCTTACGGGCGATGATGAATTTCTCATGAATCGCCATGCCCGGGATGTAATAGCCAAAATCCAGCAAGCAGATCCTGCGACCGAGTTGGAAACTATTGATGGACTTGTGACAACCGTGGGTGATGCTGAAAATGCGATCCTCCGCTGCAAATCCGCCTTGCAATCGCCTGGACTCTTTAGCGCAACGCGGATCGTGTGGCTGAAAGATGTCGCTTTTATGAACGATTCGCGCGCTGCCCAATCCGAGACGGTGCAAAATGCCATCAGCGATTTTGTGTCATTTATCTCACATGGGCTCCCCGATGGCTTTTCCCTGCTCATCACGACAGAATCTATCGACAAACGCCGTTCTTACGCTAAAACATTAGCCAAAATGGCTGCCGTGCATGAATTCAAACGAGATGCAAAAGATCATGCAGGGCGCGCAGCGATTGTACGAAGTACGATTGAAAAAAATGGCTGTTCCATGGCCCCCGATCTGATCCCCCTTTTCTGCGAGAAAGTGGGCACCGACACACGCCGACTTGTGAGCGAGGGACAAAAGCTTTGTCTGTACGTCTATCCTGAAACAAAAATCGACCGCGAAGCCATCGAAACGATCACATCCACAACAACCGAGACGGCTTTTTATGCATTGGCTAACCGCTTTTGTGCATTCGACTTGACCGGTGCAATCCGCACCCTGCACGAATTGCTTTTTCAAAAGCAAAATGTCATGGGATTAATCATGCATCTGGAAAGTACCATCCGCGACCTACTGGTATTTCGCGAAGCCATCGATCAAGGCTGGCTGCAACAACGCGGACGCCAACTTGCATGGTCGAATCTGCCCCCCGAAGCTGATGAAGCACTCACACGACTGGAACGCGATCCACGAAAACTGCCCCCCTTCATCGCCGGAAACCTGGCCGAGGCAGCAGGAAAATTTACCCGCAAACGATTGGATCACTGTCTGCGACAAATCGTTAGCGCCCACGAAAAAATGGTTTCTTCACGTGTCCCGCCTGAACTGATACTCGAAGTCCTACTTGTGCGGATGCTTGGAAAAGCCAAGCGACCTCAAATAAAATAGACCACAGACTACAAGACTACAGACCAACAAAGAACCGAGAACGAATTATGCCCATTTACGAATATCAAGCAAGGGACACCAAGAAGGCATGCTCACATTGTCGTGAGCCCTTCGAGGTATTACAAAAGCTTTCCGAACATGCTCTCGCGGTATGCCCCTCATGCGGCGCAGCGATCTCCAAGATCATTTCTGCCCCACGCGTTGGGTCCTCGCAAAGCAACTTCGATGACCGCGCGAAATCTGCTGGTTTTCATAAACTCAAAAAAGTCAGCAAGGGCGAATACGAGAAGCAATATTAGCTTGTGCTGCCAGCATCTCCGCAACATTCATCGTGTTGCAACGCAGGCCAATTATCATCATTGGCTACGCGCAAGAGCACTCTTGCGACAAAAGATGCGGTATCAGAAAGCTCCTGCAGCACCAGTTTATCTGGCGTATCCCCTGCCATATGATAAAAGCCCGTGCCACGCGAATCTCCCGATTTTCCAGCAACACCAGCGGTAATCACCCCTTGCAGCATAAACGGATAGTGGTCCGACGAATTGTGCTTACGGTTCGCAAAGGTCAGTTCTTCGCCCATATCAGCAGAAAGTTGCTGCACAAGAGGTTCTGCCGCAGCACACTTATGGAAACCAAGACCATGTGGCCGTCCCATACATGGTGTATCACAGTTCAGCATGAACCGCACCTTACGTATAGCCTCTACGTTCGCACGGACATGATGGTGCGACCCTAGCAACCCCATTTCTTCTGCACCAAAAGCCACAAAACGAATCGTGCGTTTCAATTGATCACGCCAAGGTCGCAATAAGCGTGCCGCTTCCATCATAATAGTTACCCCGGTTGCATTATCAAAGGCACCGGGCGATATATCATGAGAATCGTAATGCCCCCCCATAACCACAACCTCATCTGGATACGTCGTGCCGTGCAACGCACCAATAACATTGCAAGTTGTGGATGGCTCACAAAAGCAGTCTACCACAAGCTGCAGACGGCCTGGTTCCTTGATGCGACGCAGCAGTGCCAGCACCTCTGCCGGGATATTCACCGCACATATCGGGCTTTCCCGTCCGTCATCCACGCTGCCTGTTTTGAAAAGCATCCCATCCGTATTATGTCCGTGCAATACACCAACCGCACCAGCCGACGCACAGCGCCGCTGTATGTCCTTACGCTGGCCACTGCTACCATCCGTCAATGCGAATGCGCCGCGCAGAAGCTCACCCTTTTCTGCAATTTCGGCAGGACTACCCGTACCAATATCAACCCAGCTCGCCCGAATCCCGTCAGGTACCGTTGCCGCACCGTAGGGCATCGCATACGCAGGCAGTACGCATTCGCGCGGTACCAGCAACCGCAACTGTGCACCTCTGCCCCGACGCCATGCGGTAAAAGGAAATTCTTCACGGTGCACATCAGTCAGGCCATAACGTTCAAACGTGCGCTGGATCATTTCTGCAGCAAGCCGATCCCCATCCGTGCCTGCAAATCGAGGCCCAATAACGTCACACAATCCAAATAAGTTCCGTGCCACTTCGTCGACACCATCGACAGCAGCAGCTTTAATGGCATCGTCTATTTTAGAATCTTTTCCCGTGTCAGTCATAACCTACCCACAACGTTATCGCGCTCCCATTTCCTCCATGGCATGAATGAAATTCTGAGCTTGCTCCGATAATCCCGTCAAATGTTCATCCGTAAGCAAACCGTGTTTTCGTAATGAGAATACAATCATAGTCAGGCGCGAGCGGCGCCAATCATTGAAGCATTCAGCAACCATAGCATCAGATTTCTTGATGTGTCTGAACAACGCCAGATAGCGCTCATGTGGCGTCCCAATCTCGGAAGATGCAATCGCCGCAGCCCTTTCATTGATTCTTTCACATACAGCCTGAAGCAAATCATCAGAAAGTCGTCTCAAATATTTCCAATCTTTCTCTGCAAATGGTCCTTCCATCTCTCACCTCCAGTTTCAAAAAGTATTATTCAGATATCCACCACAATTGTTCCCAGTGGGCATCTCCGGTATTGGGTTGCGGGGCTCCCGGGGTGCTGCGTCCTGCAACAATGTACTTCGTCAAGAGTTCCCGTAGTTCGGCCACAACGCCAGGATAGCGATCCTCGACATTTTCCCGCTCGCCAATGTCTACCGACAAATCATAAAGCTGGATGGGTGGCAATCCTTCTGACTCTTCTGCATGCCCGCAACGCGGAAAACTCCAACCGCCCGAATCTGCACACATTTCCAGTTTCCATTTGCCTTTACGAATCGAAAACGAACCATTGATAGAATGGTGCACAACAGCTTCACGTACCGGTTCTTTGGCAGACCCATCCCAAATGGGTAAATTACTTACACTGTCCTCGGCCGCATGGTCTGGCAGATTGTATCCCGTGATCTCCGCCATAGTCGCCATTAAATCCGTTAAGCAAAAAGTCTGATCACTTACACTACCTGCCGGGATACCCGCTGGCCAGCGAATCACAAAGGGTATCCGATGCCCCCCCTCGAAAATATCCGACTTCATCCCTCGGAACACATAACTGGGTTTGTGTCCCACTGCATCAAGCTCATCAAAATCAGCCATCGGGGAACAACCATTATCGGCGGTGAAAATCACAATCGTATTTTCATCCTGCCCGCTATCTTTCAATGCCTGCATGACGCGCCCAACCACGGCATCGACATGCAGACAGAAATCCCCATATTCATTCGTGCCTGATTTGCCTTGGTAGGTCTCCGATGGATAAATCGGCGTATGCGGCGCAGGCAATGGGAAATAGACAAAAAAAGGATCATCGCTCTGCCCATAATCCGCAATCTGCTCTACCACTCGATCCGTTAGCGTATCCAGCACGGTTTCAGGCGTAAAATCATCGGCTATCATACCGCCGCGCATAAAGGTTTTACCCTTGCGTCCTTCCATGCGTCGCGCCGGTAACGACGTCACGCGATCATTTTCTATATAGACATATGGTGGCATATCCAGTGAGGCACTGATTCCGAAAAAAGAATCAAATCCGTAATCACAGGGACCACCTTGAATCGGTGCCGAGAAGTCTACCTGTTCTTCATCCTGATACGTCGAAGCCATACCGCCATCCTTCAGACGCCACTCCAACCCCAAATGCCATTTTCCGATGCAAGCTGTGCGATATCCCTGTTCCTTGAGCATCGAGGCGACGGTCATGCGCCCCTTCTCCAAAACGGGCGGCGAATATCCCCCGGTCACCCCTTTTTTCAGAACCGATCGCCAGTTATAGCGTCCTGTTAACAAACTGTAGCGTGAAGGCGTACAGACTGCCGAGCTCGAATGCGCGTCCGTACAGCGCATCCCTTCGGCTGCGATGCAGTCAATATGCTCCGTACGAATCCGCGAATCCGCATGCAAACACGATACATCCCCATACCCCATGTCATCCGCAAAAATATATACCAAATTCGGTTTCTGCATGTTTATTCCCTTCTTTTCCCAATATCCTCAGCTCGTGCGCGGCACGGGAAACCCGAATACATACGATCCAGACCCAATCGCAATTTCCGTTTTGTCGACTTTGTCCGTGCACTTCTGCACACCATCTGCTTTTGCAGCAGGCACGCCACCCTCGGTAATCTGCGCCAAACCAGCCGGGATATGTATGGTGGCCGTGGAGTTGGCCGGTATCAAAACCGTGAGCGTCGCGGACTCGCCATCATGCTGCCACGACACGCTCACCTCGCCACGCACCGTCTGCACGCCCCCCTTCGCCCAAGGCAAATCCGACGGCATATAGGGTTGAATCACAATATGCTCAAATCCCGGCGCACTTGGATCCGGGCGGATTCCGAGTAAATCCCGGAAAAACCACTCGTCAATCGCAGCGCCCAGTGTGGTGTGACACAGCGACCCCCCCTCACCCAACCAATTTTCAGCAATGGTGGTGCGCTTCGGATCGCGCAACATGTACCCCCAGCTCGGATAATCCGTTGCTATCGCGCGCGACCAGACAATGTCGTTGCGACCCGAATCGGCAATCGCCCGAATCGCCCACTTGGTGCCGGCATACCCAGTCGTCAAGCGACGTTGCCGATGATTCACGCTGCTATTCAGATACATCTCGACCGCATCGCGATGCTCTGCATCGACCAAATCGAACACTAACGCCCAAGCCTGCGCACTCTGGCAACCAACATCATAATACCCACTCCCTGCATCATAGAACCGGGCATTAAAGGCATCTTTGATTTTTCGCGCAAGCTGACGATATTGCGCAGCATCATCGGCCCGACCAAGCGTTTCGGCGATCTGTACCATCGTGATCACATCGGCATGATAAAAAGCCGTTGCAATGCTAAGCGGCTGATTCTTGCGGTTGCCGGATCCCCCTTCGTGCGTTGACAGGTGATCGCCCCACTGTGAAATTTGAAGATACCCGTGCTCGGCCTCCGATGGGAAGCGCGCATCACCTGCACAATGGTATCGCAACTTTGCAAGAACTTCATGTGTCGGCATCGTCTGGATATCGCGCAAGCCCGTGCGTTCCAGATATTCCAGATAGCGCTGCATATTCGCATAATTATCTTCGAGAATTCTACGATCCCCATAAAAAACATATTGCCACCAGGGAATCAAAATAAACGCAGCACTCCAGACCAGATCCTCCTCTGGTCCGGCCTGCGGCACAATCATACCAACCATGCCATCGGACGCCTGCTGATCGCCAAAGTCTGCAATCCATTTGGCATATACGCGCGGCGACCAGAGATTATAGAAACACTCTTCCGCAAAGCTCCAGGCATCACCGGCCCACCCCAGCCTTTCCGGGCGCTGCGTGTCATCCGTGGGCACTCCCATCTGAATATTGCACTTCTGTGATTGCATGGTGCAGGCATGTATGCGGTTCAAAAGTTCATGACCACAAGAAAACGAGCTTGTCTCTGCTACGGCAGTTCTAACAAAGCAACCTTCCAGCGCATCAAGATCCGGCAGCCCTGGATATCCGGTTATTTCAACATACTGGAACCCATGATACGTAAACCTCGGCTCGTACTCTTCCCACCCGCTTCCTCTCGCGATGTACTGATCGCGCTGCAAGGCTGCATTGCTACTCTTCGTGTTAAGAGAACCATCTGCATGCTGCGCCTCGCCAAATCGCAGCGTAATTTTGTCCCCCGCTTTTCCCGCTTTGATGCAAATCCGTACCCAACCGGTCATGTTCCTGCCCATGTCATAGACATAAACCCCGGGCGATGGTTCACACATCGCCACGGGACGGAAACGCTCCACAACCTTGCCCGGTTCATGCCGCAAAGCTGTCAGTATGCCGCCTGGTTCCGGCACGATATGGGCAACCTCCCAAGTGGCATCGTCAAACGCTGGCGTATCCCAGCCATCGTGCTCCAAGCGCGCATCATAAATCTCGCCATCATAAATACAATTATGCGTAATCGGCGACCAGGTCCCCTTCCACGAAGCATCGCTACCAACCGTTTGGCTTGAACCATCCTCATAGTCAATCATGAGCTGCACGATGCCGCGCGGTGATCCATACCACTGTTTTTGCCAGCCCCAATATTTCTTGTGCGCATTGAACCAACCATTGCCAAGCAACAATCCGAGCGCGTTCTGTCCATCCAGAAGCGCATTCGTCACGTCATACGTATTATAAACAACCTGTTTGCGGAATTCTGTGCGAGGGGTCGACAGCACATCATCACCAACCTTTTTTCCATTGAGACGCATTTCATATAACCCAAGCCCACAGACATACGCGCGCGCACGCCGCACCGGTTTTGTGATGACAAATGCCTTACGCAGCATCGGCGACCGATCATCCGGCTCCAATGCCGCGACCTCTGGTGGCAGTCCACCATGCTGGAATAATGCCGGATCGCAAAGAGGCTCATCAGGATCGCCCATGCCGATCCATTTTGCCTGCCAGTCGGAAGCATCGAAAAGTGCCGTACCGAAATAGGCGGGTGGAAAGATCCCCATGCTTGCGCCAGCCTCATCCCAGATTTCCACACTCCAGTAGCAGTCCGCATTACTTCGCAAAGCAATTCCACCGTACTCAACATTGACGGATTGTGAAGATTCGATTCTGCCACTATCCCATAAATCCGGCTCCCCTACTTGCAGCGATCCCGCTTCTGTAGCCACAAGAATACGATAAGCGCTTTGCTTACGCCCTCGCCCCGGCACATCCACAGTCCAGGAAAACCGCGGGACACAAGTCCCAATCGCTAGAGGTTCCTGCGCATATTCAACATACATCTTCACCATCATCATACCTCGCACAAAAAACCGACATTTGGATCTATATTCTATATCAGTGCTGTTGACAAAACACAGCAACCAAATATGCCCGTACTATGTGTAATTATGTGTTGCACTTACTATGACACAAGAGCACAATGAACTGAAGATACAGGTGGGCATTATAATTTACGAACATTTCCTGAGCATCGCGTAATGGAAATCCCTAGAGTAAAACTATCACATGAGGCTTCGGACACCGAAAATCCCAAGACCTCACGTTGCGTTGCAATCATTGATGATGATGCTGGCATGCGATCAATGTTTGCGATGTTCTTGTCGCGCCAAGGTTACACGGTTCTGACGGCAGCTGATGGAAAAACGGGCATCGAGTTGCTAACCACACGCAAACTCGATGCCGTGCTACTCGACTTGCATATGCCACAGATAACCGGTTTCGATGTGCTTGAAGAAGCCAAGCCTGTTCTTTCGGATGTACCCGTCGTTGTGGTGTCTGGAACCTCGGATATCGCCGAGGCGATGAAAGCGATAAAAATGGGTGCCATCGATTTTCTCCTCAAACCCATCACGGACCTTTCCATTATCACGCATACTCTCGAAAAAAGCATTGAGCGTTTTGCATTCAAACGACAATCCAAAGCCTATCAGCTTAAACTCGAAGAAACGGTCCAAACGCTCCGGGAAGGTGAAATCGCGGCCAAGAAAATGCAAAAACGTCTTCTTCCCCCACCATCATGCGAGCTGTGCGGTTTTTGCCTGACTGGCAATTTGCTGGCAAGAGATTATCTGAGTGGAGATTTTTATGACTACTTTGCTCTGAACGACACAACGCTCATCTTCTATCTTGCAGATATTGCAGGCCACGGCGTTTCCTCCGCATTTGTTACAGTATTGCTCAAATCTATCGTAAACAAGTGCGTCGATAATTTTCACAAGAACGCTGACGACACCATCATCCATCCGCACAAGTTTCTCCAGCAGTTGAATAAAGAAATATGCGCCGAACACCTAGGGAAATACCTAACAATCTTTTTCGGCAAAATCGACCTCATCTCAGACACACTCAGCTATGTGAATGGTGGTCACTTCCCCCCCCCTATCATTGTCAAAGAGGATACGGAAGAATATGCCGCGACAGGTGAAAGCCCGGTTGGCATTGATCCAGAGGCCACGTTTCAAACCAAGGAAACAAAGCTTACCGACCAATTCCAGTTATACCTGTTTTCCGATGGAGTGATTGACGCCATGTCGCAAGATCCCATACGTGAAAAAATGGAAAAATTGCGCGACCTCGTACAACTAGGAAGGCTTGAGCCGTTCTACGAAAAATTAAAGCAACAGGATCAACGAACGGATGACATGTCCCTTGTCACGCTGAAGAGGATCTAAGCCTGATGAATGCTCCGCATATACAATTTGCAATCGACGGAAACTGCCTCTACCTAAAAGTGGCAGGCGTACTCCGGCATAATGGGGCGAGTACGCTTGAGTCTTTTGTATCTAGCGTATTCAACCAAACCCCTCTAGACATGGCTGTCATCGATTTAATCGAGACAGAATTTATTGACAGCACGAACCTGGGCATTTTGGCTTCAATTGCAATCAAGCTAAACAAAACCTGTCATCATAAACCACTCATTGTCACGGGCAGCGAAGACATTACACTCCTGCTAAATGGTATGGGGTTTGATCATTACTTTGAGATCGTTGACGAGTCTGCTGGTCCCGAGGCACCTCCCTATTGTGGAATTGATTTGGCCAACCGGACGCCTGCCACTCTGGAGGGAATAACACTCCAAGCTCATAAGAACTTAGCAGAAATGAACACAAAGAATCGCGAGGCCTTCAAAGATGTGATTGAACTGCTCGAAAAAGAAACAAGCCAGAACACAACGAGTTGACCGCAACCTCTGCGAACGAACCACACTACCTTAGCACCAATTTCTGTCTTCCCTGCAACGCATGCACAGAACCCTCCCAAAAGAGTTGTCCCTGAACACCATCCGGCAATATGACGTTTGCGAGCCAGTCGGATCCCCTTTTAGCAAGATCGAAATGAATGGTCCCTGCGGGGTGCGGCATTTTGCTATGCATTTCACCCAAGGGGCCAGGACTCGGATTGATAATAACAGACTTGAACCCCGGATCTCCCGGACGAATGCCTGCCAGACTTGCATGCATGTGGAAAAGCGGATGGCTTCCCCAAGCATGACAGTCACTGCGTGAAGGCTCCGGCATTTCCATCGGAGTTTTGAAGCCCATCTGCACCATGTCTTTCCAGAAGTCCAGTTTTTCGACAATTAAGTCACCACGACCAAAGCGCTGAAACGTTTCCAACAAGTAGAACGAAAAGTATACGGTTGTCCGGAGCAAGTCATCGGCGGTAATCAGCGCTTGGAAGCAAGGTGCCTCAATCTCTGGAAAATACCCGCTTAACAAAGCCAGACACTGGGCATGCTCACTGTATACCGTATGGGACAGATCATCGGCAAACATGCTCCGCTCCTCGTTCCAGAACGTACGATGAATGGACGCGGCCAAATGCACAGCCCTGTCGCGATTATAATCCGCCAAATGTTTCTCACCAAACGCATCTTCCAACTCTGCCGCCGCGTGCAGCGCGTTCAGGAACAAAAGGTTGGTCACGGCGTGAACACTACCATCGGGGCCAGGTGAGTTCACCGCACTCAAGCCCGGCACCCAGTCCATAAAGCTCCAGCCCGGCAAAGGTGGCAACAAATCGTGATCGCCCAGATGCGCCTTGAATTCCTCCAGCAGACAGCGCATGCCTTTTAACCGCATTTTGACAAAGTCCGGCTCATCCCGCCACCAAGCATGATCCCGCAGCATCAGCACCCAGATCATGGCGAAGGTGGTGCTCAACTGGAACGGCGTACTTGGGTAGCGCTCAAGCACGTATCCTGTTTCACGTCGCGACCAGTCGAAAAGCTCGATGCCTCTTTGATTCAGGCGATCCTCACCACTCATGACATAGGACGTGAGCATCTGCAAACGCGTATCCCCCACATACATCAGCTGCTCGTAATACGGACAATCCATATACGTCTCATGCGCGCACATCTGGATGCCCCGCACGCACACCTGGATAATATCCGTAAAAGCAGTATCGCTACAGGTAAATGTGCTTTCATTTTCCAATGGCATGCGGGTCTCAAGCAATCGCAGCCGCTCCAGCGTAAGAGGCGCATCCCCCGTCTGCACGGTAATTTGCACGTAACGCCCGGCCCGCCACCAGAACGATTGCAGCGTCCGGCGCGGACCATCCGGCAGGAACGTATCTCCATTACCAACAAAATACTTGCCGGCGATTTCGTTACGGTGCCCCTTGACGCGGGCATCGGTGCCGGTCGTTTCGGCAGGATGCACCAGACAGGCTTCGGACCACAAGATTGTCACTCGTGCCCCTGCCCCCCCCGTCGTTGTGAGCTCCGGGTAAGCCGTGTGATACGCTTCCAGATCCCATAGCGCGGTCACACGCGTGTTTGCCGGTATCGTCAGCGCCTGGCCATCCAGCACAAAGGCCTGCCAGGCTTTATCAGGCGTGGGATCATCTGCCGGTATCGGCCCTGCAGGATCCAGATCTGCCACAAAGCGAATGGTGCCGCCGCCAACGGAACGCCGCACCTGTTCCGGCAAGCAACTGGGATACAACCGCCACCCGCGCAATATACTACCACCACTGGAATCATCACCTGCTGGACAGAGCACAACGGCATCTACCGGTTCCGCCGGATGACAATATGCAGCCGCATCAAGTATGTAGTTCGGACCAACAACAAAGAATCCTTTTACCAGGGCACGTTCCGTGCGCACACCTTGCAACCGCACAACCTTCCAGGGCGCCGTACCGGTATTCAAATCGACGGGAGAGTGTTCGGCATACAGAACAAATCCTGGCTGAATCGAGGTTTGGGCATAAGGGTAGTCTTTGTACAGATAATGCACCACCGCGTGCAGGCAATGCTTACCGGGAGCAAGCTCCAAGCGGTACGAATGAAAGGACCAATGTGCCAGATCGCTCCTGTCAGGCCCCATGCCGACATACATCTCATCACAGGTGAGTTCAAAGCGGTTATCGGCACTTACATGCATTTCAATCGTAGCCGCCTCTGGCAATTCGAAATCCAGCGAATACCGGCAAAAGCTGTCCTCTTGCGGGTGAATGTCCGGATGCACAACCCACTTCCCGTGATTGATGGGGTAATGCCGCCGTATATTTGTGTCGGCAGGCAATGCGGCAGGACGCAAACTGAATCTTTCCATATTCATACAAATCTCCAGATGATCGGTTACCGTTGGCAACTAAACCTTATACGTGTCCGTCAAACTACGCACCACGAGATCCTTACGAAACGCCGTAATTGTCATGCTACGTTCGGGTTGGACAGATATCACAACAGGACTGCCGGGGCAGACATGTACAAAGTTATCCGAACACCGGATATCTGCATTTTCGCACGCCAACCAGACCCACAGCGCCGGACGCTTGGCTTCGAGCCTGACGGTAAATGCACCATCCTTGGCAGCCTCAACCTTCACCCGTAACCCGGGATCCGCAGCCAACGACAAGTGTTTCGGCCGCCCGAACAAGACGAGATTGCGTTGGCTGCATGCACCCTCCACATCCAACTCCAGCCACACCAGCAAATTGCGCTCTCCGTGCTGCGCCAGCAGCTTTTGCAACGCAAGCGTACCAATTTTCCGGTTGCCATTCTTGGGCGTCCGAATGCTCTTGGATCCCTGCAATAAGGATTTTCCGGCGGCATCCGTCACCTGCCAACGCACAACACCAGGCAAAGACTTGAGTAGATCGCTCGTCACATGTAACTCGACCGTGCCGTCTTGTTTGTTTTCCAAGCCGCTCAACAACACAGGCGCAAAGAAATTACGTGCCATATAGTGAAGCGCTTTCCAGCGACCATGATAATCGATGGACGCCCAGCTCGCAACCGGCCATACATCATTTAACTGCCAATATAGCGTCCCCATACCGCGAGGCATACTCCGCCGCCAATGTTCGCAAGCGTATTTGATGGCCATGCCCTGCAATATTTGCGATGCCCATAGCGTCATTTCAAAAGAAGTAG
>SKVN01000077.1 GCA_007129405.1 Kiritimatiellia bacterium | reverse complement strand
GGCATTCCTTAATCGACAGTATTTTCCGTGCTACGGATGTGATGATCTCCGGCAAGGTTGCTGTTGTTGCAGGCTATGGTGATGTTGGCAAAGGTTGCTGCCAGTCCTTGCGAGGGCAAGGTGCGAGGGTCATTGTTACCGAGATTGATCCTATCTGTGCCTTGCAGGCTGCGATGGAAGGCTATGAGGTCATGACGATGGATCAGGCTTGCACAGAGGGCGATGTATTCGTAACGACCACCGGTTGCTGCGATGTGATCACGATCCAGCATATGCGTCGCATGAAAGATATGGCGATTGTGTGTAATATCGGACATTTCGATAGTGAAATCCAGGTGGAGAAACTCGAGGCGTACAAATGGACGTCCATCAAGCCGCAGGTTGACTTGGTTGAGATGCCGAAAGGCAAACGTTTGATCATTCTAGCGCGTGGCCGGTTGGTTAACCTGGGGTGTGCTACAGGACACCCGAGTTTTGTGATGTCGAACAGTTTTACCTGTCAGACCATGGCGCAGATTGCTTTGATTGAGCAACAGGGTAAGCTTGAGAACAAGGTATATGTCTTGCCCAAGACGCTTGATGAAAAAGTTGCACGTTTGCATCTTGGTAAATTAGGTGTATCACTCGATCACTTGAGCGTTCGTCAGGCGAAATATCTGGGGATTCATCGTGATGGTCCCTTTAAGCCGGAAAATTACCGTTACTGATACGATTCGTGGCGTTTTGGGTGATGACAGCTTGTTTGGGGCCCGTCTCGTTAAATCATAGATTCTTTGCCAAAAGCATTCGAATCCGATTGCGTAGGGATGGGGGGAGTGTTATTGTTCCTACCATTCGGTTTAAGTAATAGCATAAGAACTCTGATAAGCAGGAGATGTTATATGTCATATGTACATCGTACGTTGTTGGTTGCTGCGATTTTGGTATGTAGTTTGGGGGCGGCAGTATGGGGCGTGGAAGACGAACTTCCCATTGAAGCTCGTTGGTACTTTAGTCCGGGGCTAGGTGTGCTTATTTTCGAAGGTGATGAAGAGTTGCAGGACGGCATGCAAGCGACTTTACGTGTGGGCTATGAGCACACGCAGTGGTGGTCTTATGAAGCTGGTATTTTTATTGCCCCGCGCTTGCGTCAGAATTATCGCAGGGACCGTGATACAGGAGCAAGCATTTCTCGTTTAGAGGAAGCTACGGGCGCGAGTCGTTCCTACGCCGTTGGTTTCTTCGGCGATGCCTTGTATCACTTTACCCGGTGGGAGCGACTCGATCCCTATCTGGTTCTGGGATTAGGGGCGGTCTATTACGAGCACAAAAGAAAGAGCGGTTATTTCGATCCGATGCTGCGATCCGGTATTGGTTTCATGTACCATTTTAATGATGAATGGGCTTTGCGTGCCGATGCGCGGGTTTATATGACATTGGAAAGAACAGAGGCCAATGCGACTTTTGATGTTGGTGTTGCCTGGCGATGGGGCGCTAAGGTTCCGCCCCAAGTGATGGTTTCTGATCGTTACGTGGATAGTGACGGAGATGGCTTATATGATTGGGAAGAGATTGAAGTGTATGGGACCGACCCTTTCAATCCGGATACGGATGGTGATGGTTTAACGGACTATGAAGAGGTGCGCATTTATGGCACCGATCCGCTGAATCCAGATACGGATTTTGATGGACTGACGGACTATGAGGAAATTCATATTTATGGAACGGATCCGTTGAATCCGGATACGGATCGAGGTGGCGTTACGGATGGGCATGAAGTGCTCGAGGATGGGACCGATCCGCTAAATCCGTATGACGATTTGCTGGTATTCGAGTTGTACATCCAGTTCGATTATGACAAAGACATTTTACGTCCTGAATATCATCAGGATTTGGATATTGTTGCGCGCGTCATGCGCCGTAGCGAAACGTCTACTGCTGTTGTAGAAGGGCACGCTGACCGTCTGGCTACATCGCAAGCGGATTACAATTTGCGGCTTTCTGAAAGACGCGCCCGTTCAGTTGCAAATTATCTGGTGGAGCAAGGAGGAATCGACCGTTCGCGTTTAGAAGCTCGTGGTTTTGGTTTTGAACGGCCTCGTGCCCCGAACGATCCGCAAGATGGGAACCCGTTGAACCGTCGCGTTGAAATCTACATTCGGGGTGACGAGCAGCATCAGCAGGATCGTGTACAGGGTCGCGTATTACTTGAGACCATGAGAGAAGATGGCGACGTAAAGTAAGTTTATGTTCTGTACGTTGTGGACTACAAGGGCGGGATGGTCTTTTGATCTTCCCGCCCTGTGCGTTCATAGGGCAACATCCGCTTTCATTGTGCTTGGGTATATGTTATAGACTTGTCAATCGTATAACTGTGTATCTGTGCACATGGCAGGTGGAGAAAAGACAAACGGGAGGTATGGGTATGGCAGAGATTGATATTGCAGAGATCATGAAATTACTTCCACATCGCTATCCATTTCTTTTGGTCGATCGAATCGAATCGTGTGATGACAAGGAGTCAATTGTCGGGATCAAGAATGTGACGATTAATGAGCCGTTTTTTCAAGGTCATTTCCCGGGGCTTCCTGTGATGCCCGGGGTTTTGCAGTTAGAGGCTATGGCGCAAACAGCCGGGATATTGCTGAATCGCATTGCTGGGAATTCCGATGGTGTACCTTTTTTTATGGGGATTGATGGCGCGCGGTTTCGGCGTGTTGTAAAGCCGGGAGACCAGTTGCGTATTGCTGTGAAAATCACGAAGCTGCGGGCTCGGATTGCGCGTTTTACCGCCGAGATCACCGTTGACGGTGAGGTGGCATCGGAAGCCGAAATGATGTGTATGATTTCGCAAGGGGAAGATCGTTCATGACGGGGATTCACGCCACGGCAATTATTTCGGAGGGTGCGCGTATTGGAGGAGGTGTTTCCATTGGGCCTTATAGCGTAATCGGGCCTGATGTTGAAATTTGTGATGGTGTAGATATTCGATCGCATGTCGTCATTGAAGGGTGTACGCGTATTGGTGCGTCATGTACCATATTTCCGTTTGCTTGCATTGGTTCCCAAACGCAGGACCTGAAATTTCGGGGCGGCAGGTCGCGTGTAACGATCGGCGCGAAGACGACGATACGTGAATATGTGACAGTGAATTCGGGCACGCACGAGGGGGAGCATACGCAAGTGGGCGAGGGGTGTCATATTATGGCCTATTGCCATGTTGCGCATGCCTGTAATGTGGGAAATGGCGTTATTATGGCGAATGGAGCCACGTTGGCTGGTGATGTGCTGGTTGAAGATCAGGCTGTCATTGGCGGCTTGAGCGGCGTACATCAGTTTTGTCGAATTGGCAAAATGTGCATGGTTGGTGGGTGTACCAAGGTAGTAAAGGATATACCTCCGTTCATGATTGTTGACGGGAATCCGGCGGTTGTGCGCGGTCTTAATTCTATTGGTTTGGATCGCCGTGGTGTATCCGAGGCGGACCGCAAACGGTTGAAGGAGGCTTATCGTTATCTGTATCGAAACCATCTTTCTACCCAGGATGCTTTGTCCGCTATCGAAAAGGATGTTTCGAAGAGTGATGTTGTTTCACATTTGATTGCGTTTATTGAGTCGTCAGAACGAGGGATTCTGAAATGAGACGTTTTATTGGGCGCGGACTGCTGTGTGCCGGAATATCTGTTGTGCTGTGCTGGCATGCTATGTCTGTGCCGGCTTCTACCACCCATGATGCGAGAGTGGACTTTACGTTTGAGGGTGTTGAGATTGACACCTTTGTCCGGCTTGTCGGGGAATTAACCGGCAAGCGGTTTGTGATGGGTGAAAATATCTCTGGCCAAATAACCGTTGTGTCACCCCGTGTTTCGCAAGCGGAGGTTTTCCCGTTGTTTCTGTCGATTATGGATGCCGCCGGTTTTGCCGTGCGGGAAGAAACGGGGCTTTACCGAATTATGCCGGTAGGGGAACGGCCGCCTGCGTTAGCGACGGTTTTAGGGCCTGAATCTGATATCCCCGCCAGTGGCACGTTTACCAAGGTTTTTCAATTGGAGCATGTGTCGGCCAAGGATGTTGCGCGTTTGCTGGAGCCTGCAGCCGAACGTGGTGGAGCGGTTCGTGCGATGGAGGAGACCAATCACATCATGGTTACCGATACGGCATCTGCGCTTCACCGTATGGCAGCATTACTCCATGCGTTAGATCGTCCAGGCCTGGCGCGTGTGATGGAGGTGATACCATTACAGTATGCCCAGGCTGATGAATTGGCACGGCAGTTGAATGTTGCATTAGCCGAAAGTGTGTCGCGCGCACAAGAACTTGTGCAGCGCTTACCTGCGAGCCGTCAAGCGAGCAGTCTGCGCGACATGGGGCGAACGGCTACGGTGGTGGCGGTGCCGCATGCAAATCGTCTGATCGTGACCGGAACCGCGAACCAAGTGCAAGAGTTGCGCGAATTAATTATGGAAATGGATGTGGATGTTCCTACCGGGCAGGGTCGTCTACATGCTATTTTTCTACGCCATTTGAATGCCGATGAAGCAGCAGAATCCTTGACATCGTTGTTGCGGCAACGGCAGGAAAGAGCGGAGGGGGCGGATCGTCGGATGATAGCGATTCAATCAAGTCCTTCCAATAATGCGCTGCTCATCGATGCCAGTCCAGGCGATTATGAAGTGGTGCGTCGGCTCATTGAACAAATGGATATATTACCGGAACAAATTCATATTGGGGTTATGATTGTTGAAGTGAGCGATTCGGATGGGTTGCAGTTAGGCGTTGATTTTGCGGCACTGGATGCGCCGGGTTCAGTCGGGGATACGGTTGTGCAGGGGGGCTTCAGTTTAGGAGATGCCAGTGGCATTTTAAATATTGCGCAGGAAGGCGTTTTCCCGCGTGGCATGAGTGTTGGTGTGGCGCAGGGAACGTCGATGGGTCCCGAAGGACAGATTCAGGTGGGATTCCCCGCATTGCTGAATATTGATGCTTTCCGCACGGCAAATCGGTTTCGGATTTTGTCGGAGACATCTTTGCAATCGCAAAATAATCGTGAGGCCACAGTTAGTGTTGTGAATGAAATTCCTATTTTGACGTCAGAAATCACGGGTGGTACAGGAACTGCCCGTGATGTCATCCAAAATATCGAGCGCATGGATGTTGGTATCAAGCTGCAGATTACACCGCATTTTATTCCCGGGGGGATGATTCGTATGGCGTTAAACCCCAGCATTGAGGCCGTCATAGAGTCTGGTCCTGAAGGAAAATTTACCCCAACCATTGCGAAGCGTGAGGTGCAAACCACGGTAACCGTCGAAAATGGACGCACCATTGTGATTGCCGGTTTAACGCGACGCGATGAGCGGGAAAATGAGAGGCGGGTTCCCTTTTTTGGCTCCATCCCCGTGATTCGCTGGTTGTTTACACGAACGGAAAAGGTTGCGGAGCGAAATGATTTGCTCATTCTGGTGACGCCTACGATTGTGAGTTCTTTGGAAGACCAAGAGGAATATCGGCGTCGTTGGCAAAACAAGACAGGTTTGTTGCCGCATGAATCCGAATGATCATGATATTTCCAGTGATCGTCTTGCCCAGATGGCGTCGGAAACGGGGTTGCGTTTCGTTGACGACCGTTCGGGCATTGTCATCGACTCCCAGTTGCTGGGGACACTTCCTGTCGAATGGGTAAGGGCGAACGAGGTTTTGCCGGTTCGCTGGCATGGTGAACCAAGTGCGCTCATTGGAAGCGCGGAAAAGGTGGGCTTGCTTGATTACGTGACACTGCTGATCGGGCAACCGCTAGAGCCGGTATTGGCCCCGGTGGATGTGCTCCTGTCATGTATTGAAGAAGCATATGCGCAACGCCAAGAATCGCCCTCTGATGTCATTGCGGCATTGCATCTCGCGGATCAGGCTCCCGTTCGGCGTGGAGATGATCTGCTGTTGAGCAGTCGCGATGCTCCTGTCACGCAGCTCATTAATACGATTATGCTGGATGCCTTGCGGCAGCGTGCATCCGATATCCATTTTGAGCCGTTTGCCTCTCGCTTGCGCGTGCGTTTTCGCATTGATGGGGTATTGTACGAGCAATCGGCACCTCCGGGGCATCTGGTGACATCCTTGGTCTCGCGGTTAAAAGTTATGGCGCACATGGATATAGCAGAGCGCCGTCTGCCGCAGGATGGCATGGCGCGGGTACGCGTGGGAGATCGCGAGATTGATGTCCGCGTTTCGACGATCCCGGTTGCAGAGGGAGAACGCGTGGTATTGCGGTTACTGGATCAGAGTCATACGGTACTGGACATGTCCGCATTGGGCATGACATCTGATTGTCTGGCACAGTTACATATGCAGCTACGCCAACCCAATGGCATGATCATCGTTTCCGGGCCAACGGGATCTGGCAAAACAACTACGTTGTATGCGGCGTTAGGGGCATTGGATGCAGAACGCCGCAATATTTTAACGATCGAAGATCCGATTGAGTATCAATTGGATAATATTGGTCAGATTCAAGTAAAGCCGAAAATTGGCATCACGTTTGCAACGGGATTGCGACATATTTTACGTCAGGATCCGGATGTGATTCTGGTTGGGGAAACGCGTGATGCTGAGACCGCTGAAATTGCTGTACGTGCGGCGTTGACTGGTCATTTGGTATTTACGACGTTGCATACGAATGATGCCCCGGGTGCATTGGTGCGCTTGGCTGATATTGGTATTGCGCCGTATTTACTTTCAGCTTGCGTGCGTGCGGTTCTTGCACAACGTCTTGTGCGGTGTTTGTGCGAGTCATGCCGTCAACCGTATGTGATCCATGAAGCGGGTGTCTTGGCTGGCCGTATGCAGGGGCAGCAGGCCTGGCAACCTGTCGGGTGTGCGCAATGCAAGCAGGGCTATTGGGGCCGCACGGGTATCTTTGAGTTATTGCCGATGAACGAAGCCCTGCGGGCTGTTGTACGAGATCCAGATTTTCATTTGGAGCGTGTACGGCAAGAGGCTCTACGGGCTGGCATGCACCCTCTTGAAGAAGACGGTATTCAGAAAGTGCTTGCCGGTATTACGACGTTGGAAGAAATCGAGCGGGCAGCTGCAGTATGAGAACGTACAGCTACAAGGGGTATGATGACACGGGTGCCCCGAAGTCTGGTCATATTGAGGCCTTAAGCGCCAAGTCAGCAAGGGATACGCTTGCCGCGCAGAAGATCTATGTTGCCAAGATCGTGGAAAGTCGTACCCAACGCGGAAATTTTCCGCAGCCTTTGCGTGGTATGTTTTATCGCGAATTAGCGGCTTTGCTACGTTCAGGGATGCCGCTGGTTCCAGCTCTGGGGATGCTTTTGAAAACCCCGGAGTTGCATACGGCTTTTGTCGTTTTATCTGGTGTTCGCGATCATGTGCGTGAAGGCCTTGGATTTGCGGCCGCACTGGAGAAGATGTCCCATGGAACAAAATCTTTTGAATTGTCGGCAATCGAGGTTGCCGAACGTACGGGGACCCTCGATGCTGTTCTCAATCAATTGGCTGACGTAATTGAATCTCACCAGCAGTTGCGTGAACGTGTACAGCGCGCCATGATTTATCCTATCTTTATTCTAACCTTGGGCATTGTGGTTGCCTTGGTCATGTTAGGGGTATTGTTGCCCCGTATGCAGCGGATAACGGGTGATTTTCTATCGATGCCTGCGCTTACACGTTTTATGCTGACGATAAGCCGTTGGCTATTCCCGTGGGGTATTGTTGGATTTGGCGTTGCCGGGGTGCTGGGCGTGTTGTTTTTTCGTCAGTTGTTTCGTGATCCTGCGAGACGGATTCAACTTGAAGTCTTTATGTTGCGTTTGCCCGGGCAGCGGGTCTATCGCTATTTGCTGGCATCGCGGTTTGCACATACGCTAGCTATATTGACCAAGGCAGGGGTTCCTTTGGTTGAGGGTATCGCGTTAGCTGGTCGAGCAACAGGAAACGGCTGGTGTGAAGAGCGTGCCGAAGTGGCCGCACACGCTGTTCGACATGGGCAGAACTTGGAGGAAGCTGTACACGGGATCCCGCCGCTTGCAGAAATCTTAACGGGGTGGATTGCGGTCGGAGAGGCTGGCGGGGATTTGGCCGGGATGCTCGATCACGCGGGGCGTCGTTGTGATCGACAGTTTGATCACCACTTGGCGCGTTTGCTTGCCTTGCTAGAGCCACTGCTTTTACTCTTGATTGGTGGCTTTGTCCTGCTCATTACGCTAGCCGTATTGTTGCCGGTCTTTTCGCTGACCGATGCGGTCTTGCGATAAACACAGCTACCTGCAGGACACACTGCCGGCAGCCACGATGTCAGTGGGGTCACTTATTCCATGGGCGTGGCATTCGCCAACAGGTATCTCTCTGCCTCCGGGGACCACAATCCATTTGCCTTTTCTACAATGCGGGCGAGTTCCTGCAGCATGGGATCGGTTTGGTTTTGTAGTTCAGCGAGTGGGGTCAGTGGTAACTGAATCCCTGTATAAATTAATTTTTTCCCCCCGGGAATCTGCGGGAGATTCAAGGTGGTTTCAATGACGGCATCCAACCCGCCGATGTGTGTCACCATAGTGGACGGATCCACGCGCCCTTCTTCCATCAATTTCAGCGATTCAATCATGTCGTCGGTGTTACCACCACTGGTACCGACTACGTGTGTAGCTGCATAGTGGACATTGTAGAAGTTGAATTCTGCTTTGAAGGATGGATCGGTCGGGCCAGCAAAGAAATTGAGACAGCCATCGTGTCCTAGTATCAGGTCTGCTTGCTCAATCAATGGGCGTACAGGAGCAAACACAAAGACGTCATTAAAACCATCTCCGTCCGGTGTAAGGGATTTGAGGTAATCGGCATCTTTTCCGGGTTCGGACGTATTCACATACATTAGCTTGACGCCATGCTTGGCGGCATCTTCCACGGTGAAGATTGCGGCGGCGCGATTCAGGCGATCATTATCGATGTCGGTGACAACGAGGAGACCAGGGCGACAATCGCCATGGATCGCATAATCAATGGCACCAAGCCCCATGGGTCCGACACCGGCAAGAATGGCCGTCGCGCCACCTTCCATAATGCCCATTTTATGCTCATAGCTTCCAGGGGTGGTGTGATAATTCGCATGGAAAGCGCCAATAACACAGCTCATGGGTTCAGCCAGAGAGCCCAGGTAGAAGGCTTCTCCTGCATACGGGAGCAAGCATTTCCGTTCCATGACAGCCTCGGGGATAACGATGTACTGGGCGTCTCCGCCAATATATGGATACGAATATCCTGGTGCGGAAAGGATGCCGACGGGTCCATTCGGATCGTTCATGGCCGGTTGTATGGAAAATTTTTCGCCGGGTTTAAATTGGTCCTTCCAGCGTTCTCCCACTTCAACGATTTCCCCGCAGAATTCATGTCCAATCATAATCGGATGATTAGCAACATCGTTGGGAATCCGTTTGTGGTCTGTTCCTTGTGCAGAGGCTTTGTAGGAAGACATGCAGATGCTGTCGGAGATAATGTGGGCAAGAATTTCTCCCTTTTCAATGGGGGGGAGTTCGACGGTTTCAAGGCGCAGGTCTTTTTTGCCATAGAGGCGAACGGCTTTTGTTTTCATGATTTCTCCTGTGTTGTTTCTTGTTTTCTAATTCAACATGACTTGGCCGCCCGTAACAGGTATGGCTTGCCCGGTCTCATATACTTGTTCGATCACATAGAAAATGGCCCGTGCAACGTCGGTCGGGTAGCATCCGCGTTGCATAGGGATTTGCTGTTCGTAGTGCCGTTTTACATCTGCCACGCTTTGTGCGCCTGGTACTTTGCCGGTTTTTAAATACTGCGTAAACAAACCTTTTTCGGGGTCACTCCAGAGAGGGCCGTCAAAGAAGTTTCCGGGACAGATGGTGTTGACTTTGGTGTTATCCGCAATCAATTCCTTTGCAAAACTTTGTACGAGACCTACGGACCCGAATTTAGATCCGGCATATGCACCATTGCGGTTCGAACCTTCCAAGGCAGATTTGGAACTAATGCTAATGATGTCGGTGTAATATTTGCCGGTTGGCTGATTCATTGCTTCCATTACCGGTGCTACATGTTTGGTGCAGAGGAAGAAACCGGTGTAGTTTACTTCCGTGACAAATCGAAAATCTTTAGCCGATAAATCTTTTACGCTGCCCGCTTTCAGTACGCCAGCGTTAGAGATGAATAGATCGATCCCGCCGCAAGTGGTTACAATCTCATCCACCATCGCTTTGACAGACTCTTCATCCGCGACATTGACGGCAACAGGAAATGCTACCGTACGTCCAGCCGCTTGATTGCAGCGTGCCGCTACAGTTTGTGCGCCCGCCAGATTCAAATCAGCAATCCATACCAAGGCTCCGTGATCAATCAATTCTTTGACAATGCCTTCTCCAAACCCTTGGGCGCCCCCGGTGACGACGCAGACCTTGTTATGGACGACCGCACCTCGTCCCGTCGCACGCGGTGCGTTACTGGTTCCGTTTATAGCGTCGTCATAATCATCGCCTAGCCTGAAGCTGCCAACATCCTTGATGTGGACCGAACGAATGCCGGGTTTCACTTTGTCGGTGATTTCGTCCACGCTGCACGTGACATCGGCTTGTAATGTGCCTGCACGATGAACGACAATCGCGCCTTTGTTGCCGTCAAACGTACAGCCGCGTAGTAATGGGGCAATCTCTCTTGCTGTCATTTGCTTGTTCTCCTCGTGTGTACGGTTTCGAGTTTTACATCATGTTCGGTTAAAACGTTTTGCATGGAGGTAGGAAGCGTGGCATCCGTGATAAGAATATCCATGTCGCTGAAGGGCAGGATTCGGACAAATCCCGGGTTTTGAAATTTCGCCGCATCTGCCAGTACGATCGTTTGGTTGGCATGTTGTGCCATTTGCCGAACAAAGTCGCCACTTTCGACGCTATTGGCGAAGACTCCTTGCTGTGCGTCGATGCCGTCGACGCCAATGAACGCGCGTTGTACACGAAACCGTTCCATTGCCTCCATGGTCAACGGCCCTGTGAGCGATTCATCTGCAGGGCGAAAACTGCCACCGACTACTGTGACGATAAGCTGAGGGTTGGTGCGGACATAAGGCAACAGCAGGGTGTTATTTGTTACGATATGCACCTGACGCTTTCCTCGAAGATAGCGGGGTATGAGTGCTGTCGTGGTTCCGGCTGCAATCATGATCGTATCGCCATCCACGACATGTGCAGCCGCAGCTCTGGCAATTTCCATCTTGGCATCGCGCGCTGTACGGATTCGTTGCAAAACTGCAGGGTGGAATGCTGGCATGGCTCCACCATGTCCCCGCACTAACATGCCATCCTCTTCTAGCGCGGCAAGGTCATTCCGTATTGTGACGACAGAAACCTGCAAATTCCCAGCCAGATCGGCGATCGTGATTTCTGGTGTCTCTGCCAGAATATCAAGAATGCTCTCTTTTCTTTTCGATAGCGTCGCTTTGGGTTTCGAAATGGTTTTCATTTGCTTTATAAAAGCTTTTTGTATGGTTGTTGTCAAGTTTCGGTTTGTTCCGATTGGCTCGGACGTAGGAAGGCGGGTAGATTGGTCCGGCGACCATTTGCAAGGTAGTCTTGTTCTAGTGCTGCACGGATTGTTTCTGTGTCATGGGATTTCTGGTTTTGCAGAAATTGATATAAAGCGCGGGCTATTTCTACAAGACCGATTCCGTGACGACCATGCTTTTGTGCTAATGCTTGACTGAATCTATCAAAGGTTTGCCAAATATCTGGCCCTTGCAGTAGCAATTTACTTGTTTCGGGGAAATGGTTACGATTGACCACCCGTTCCCAATGGGCCGCAAAGCGGCATGTCTGATCCAATTCTTGTGCAGACATGGCATCGGATTGTATCACCACGTAAGGAGGATGGGGGCTGAATTGCATTCCGGTCTCTTGGTCTACATCGGTTCCCGGCAGATGTTTTAGTATGCCGAGTTGGATTTCGGCAGGCTTGGCCTGGAGCAACGCTTCAAAGCCTTTCATGAACATTTCAAGCGTTTCCCCTGGTAGACCGGCAATTAGGTCAGCATGTACGGTTGCCTGAGCCGTCTGCGAGAGCCAATGGATGCCTTCCAGTGCGGCTGCGGGATGGGCGGGGCGGTTGATGCGTTTGAGAACCGTAGGTGAAAGAGATTGTATGCCGGTTTCAATATGCAAAGCTCCCGGAGGAAAACGTATCATGACGTCTCGTAATGCGGGAGAGAGAAACTCGGGAACCATCTCCAGATGTAGAAACAAGTTAGGTATCTTTTTTTGGAGAAAATATTTCAGAATTTCTACAGCGCGGTCTCCTGTTAGATTAAAGCTCCGATCCACGAAACGAAATCTTGTGGCACCGCGTTGGCTCAGGTGATCAAGGCAGTGGAATACAGCAGGTAGCGGATAGTAGCGGACGCCACAAGTCAAGGATGAGAGGCAGAACCGGCAGTAACAGGGGCATCCGCGTGAAGTTTCAATATACAGGTTGCGGTTTTCCAAATCCTTATCGGTATATTCTATGGTGGGAAGCTGCAGTTGGGACAGATCGGGCAGGGGGGCATGGTAGATGTGCGTTACGTTATGGCCCGCCAGCATGTCCGCGCATATTTTGGGGAGTGCAATCTCGGCCTCGCCGCAAATCACGCAATCGGCTTGGAGGGCGAGAGCGGAGTTCGTGTCGTAGCTGATTTCGGGGCCACCTAGGATAATCTTGGTAGAGGGGGTTCTGCTGCGCAACAATGGCACCAATTGCTCGATTTGCACTCGATTCCAGATGTAGACACCCATTGCAAGGATGGTCGGGGTCTTGGCGGCCAAGGTGTTGGCAATGATTTCCGGCGACTGTTTGATCTCAAATTCTGCAAGATGTGGCTTGATGGTTCGCATGTTTGCCATAAGAGAACGGGCCGCCAGACTGCAGTGCGAATAGCGAGCGTTGATGGCAACGAGAACGATTCTGTTTAGAGGTGTTTGGGTGTCCGTGTGATGGGTGAGAACGCGGCGTTTCTTTTGCGTTCTGTCGGCGGTACCCTGCGGACCTTTTTTATGGCTCGGTATCATGATGCTTTTACGGATGCGAAAAGGCGAATTTTCTTATGTTTGAGGTGACTTTGATTGTGAGTAGGGGGGATGGGAAAGGCAAGTTTCTTCTGGTTGATATCGGTCATTTGGGAAGCTGGTTGTAGGATGTGAGGCACAAAACGTTATAAAACTCTTGATTGGATTTGACAGGCGAAGGATGGGATGATACATGTTACGGGATTATGGGACAGCAATTACGAGCAAGACTGAAACGGAAACGGCGTGAGCGCCAATTGAAGCGAAAGAAGGAGCAGGCCAAGGCCGCTTCGAAGTAAGCTTTTTCAGTTTTCTACTATTTCATCATATAATTGGGCGCGATGGCCGAGTGGTTAGGCAGAGGTCTGCAAAACCTTGTACACCGGTTCGATTCCGGTTCGCGCCTCCATATGATCTATGCATGAATGGGATAGGAAAAGGCTTGCTTTGGTATTTTGCTAGTAGTAGGATCAGATGCTTTTTGAGTTAGGGGTTGAGAGAATCATGAAAAAAGAGATACATCCAAAGTTTGGGGAAACGACGATTTCCTGTGCTTGCGGTAACGTGATCGAAGTTGGGTCAACGGGCCGCGATATGCATATTAACGTCTGTTCGGCCTGCCATCCTTTCTACACCGGAAAATCTTCGATGGTGGATACGGAAGGCCGTGTTGAAATGTTTAACCGTCGGTATCGCCAAAAAGCCAAGGCGTAGTGACTGGGTAAAAAAGGGGGCGTACGAGATCCTACTGATTTCGTGGCCCCTTTTTTCGTGCCTTTTTCAGGTGGGTTGTGCGGATAGGGGGGCATTATGATCGATGAAAAGATGGTGGATCGGATCTTGACCCGTTTGCCAGAGCTCGAGGCCCAGTTGTCGTTGCCAGAGACTGCTGCGGATAGTACGCTTTATCGAAAATTACTCAAGGAGCATGCGCATATTAAAAAAACAGCAGGCAAAGCTGCTGTGTATCGGGATATCGTGCGACGGATTGCGGAGAATCGGGAGTTAGCGCAAGATGACGATCCCGAGATGGCGGAAATGGCGGCGCTCGAATTAGCGGAATTAGAGTCCGCTTTGCCTTCGGCGGAGCAAAATCTTCTGCTGGGGCTTCTGCCGCCGGATCCGGATGATGACCGGAATGCCATTGTTGAAATTCGGGCAGGGACAGGCGGCGATGAGGCGGCCCTCTTTGCGGGTGATTTATATCGCATGTATTGTCGTTATGCAGAATCGAAGGGTTGGCGCACAGGTATTATCGATGCGAGTACGAACGAGGTGGGGGGGTACAAGGAAATCATTTTCACGGTAGAAGGTGATCAGGCATATGGTCTTCTACGTTATGAAAGTGGGACACACCGTGTACAGCGTGTTCCCACCACGGAGGCGCAAGGGCGTATTCATACATCGGCGGCAACGGTAGCGGTATTTCCTGAAGCGCAGGAAGAGGATGACTTGGATTTACCTCCTGATGAAATTCGTATTGATATCTTTCGCTCTTCCGGGCCGGGGGGGCAAAGTGTGAATACGACCGATTCAGCGGTTCGAATTACCCATTTGCCGACTGGCATCACCGTGCAGTGTCAGGATGAAAAATCGCAGCATCGCAATCGCGAGAAGGCCATGGGTGTGCTGAAGGCACGCATTCTGGATGCAAAACGCCAGGAAGAGGCTGCCCGCCAAGGTGCGGAGCGCCGTTCTCTCATAGGGACAGGAGATCGCAGTGGCCGCATTCGCACCTATAATTTCCCGCAGAGTCGTCTTACGGATCATCGTATTGGATTATCCTTGTATAGTCTCGAACGCATCATGGAAGGCGACTTGGCGGATGTTATCGAACCGTTGCGTCAGCATGCGATGGGAGAAAAGATGCAGGCGAATTTTCGTGAAGCGCATGCAGCGAGCTGCGTATAGTTCTTGTCTGGGATAAGCCGTTTTTTATTTACTTGAAAGGATCGTATGGCTGACTTTGTGCAATTGGCACTTTCTGAACCGATTTTGAAGGCAATTGGTGAATTGGATTTTGTGACCCCGACGCCGGTTCAATCGGCGGTGATTCCCGTATTGCTGGAAGGCCAGCGCAATATGATCGCTTTGGCGCAAACAGGGACTGGCAAAACAGCAGCTTTCGGTTTGCCGCTCTTGGAGCGGATTCACCTGCACCGGAAAGTCGTGCAGGCTGTAGTGCTTTGCCCGACACGTGAGCTTTGTCTGCAAGTATGCGGTGACTTGAAATCGTTTGCAAAGTACGTGCGCGGTTTGCAAGTTGCCGCCGTTTATGGTGGTGCTTCCCTTTCTGGGCAAATGCGTGCATTGCAGATGGGCTCGCATGTGTTGGTGGCCACGCCGGGGCGTTTGCATGATTTGTTGCGCCGGCAGGCTGCTGATCTTTCGGAGGCGGCTTGTGTGGTACTGGATGAAGCGGATGAAATGCTGGGGATGGGGTTTGAGGAAGATCTCAAAGCGATTATGGCTGCGATTCCCACGCAGGTTCAAAAACTGCTTTTTTCGGCAACGATGCCAAAATCGTTGGCGGCGCTTGTGCAAGCTTTTGTGAAGGACCCGATTGAAATTGCGATTGGGGAGCGCGGGGCGGGGGCGGAAACCGTCGAACATCATGTCTACGTGGTTGAGGAACGAAACCGTTATCAGGCTTTACGTCGCATTGTGGATGCCGAACCCGACATATATGGTTTGATTTTTTGCCGGACGCGTCAGGAGACGCAAGATGTATCGGATGCATTAACCCGGGATGGTTATCGGGCGGATGCATTGCATGGTGATCTTTCGCAAGTGCAACGTGATCGCGTGATGCAGGCTTTTGCCAATCGTCAGATTCGCTTGCTGGTGGCGACCAATGTGGCGGCTCGTGGACTTGATATTAGCGACCTTGGACATGTGATCAGTTTTCGATTGCCGGATGCATTGGAAGGGTATACGCATCGCAGTGGCCGCACGGGTCGAGCGGGACGACGAGGCATTTCCTCGGTGTTGATTACACCACGCGAGCGCTCGAAGATTCCTTTTATTGAACGATCACTGGGGTGCAAATTTTTGGTGCAGCCGGTTCCGGATGGGCGGACGGTTTGTGCGGTGCGCATTGCGGCTTGGTTGGAACATATGCGGGCAGACGCCGAGGGTGAGCAGCGTATTGCGCCCTTTATGCATGGGATTCTCGCGCAGTTGGAAAGTATGTCGCGGGATGCGTTGGTGGCGCGTTTGCTATCGGCACAATTTGCAGATTTACTGGAGCATTACCGTTCGGCACCTGATTTGAATGCCTATATGCCGGAAGCACCTGTGCGCGCGGGAGCGGGGCGGGGGGGGCGTAAACCTCGGCCCGGGAAACGCGCAGCGCCTAGGCCTATGTTGGTGCACAAACCGAAGCGGTCCATCGTGGAGCCTGCACCGGCAACAACGGCTTCCAAAGGCAAGGTACGAATGGTTCGTAAGGGTAAGAAGGGTAAGCGCGGAGATGTGGACGCTCCTGCAGGGTCAAAACGGCCATCACAGAAGGCTGGTGCGGCTGGCAAGCGTAAACACGATGACGCTCCTGCATGGGTGCGAGACGTCATGCAGGGCGGCAAAGGCAGCAAGCGCAAGCGCTGAGCTTAAACAACGCCTTGATCGAGCATGGCGTCGGCAACTTTAATAAAGCCCGCGATGTTTGCACCGACGACATAGTCGCCTGTATGTCCGTACTCTTCTGCAGCTTGTGTGCATTGTTCGTGAATGGCGGTCATAATCTCGCTTAATTTCTGGTCCACTTGTTCGCGTGGCCATTGCATCATGGTTGCATTCTGGGACATTTCGAGACCGGATACGGCAACTCCGCCGGCATTGGCTGCTTTGCCAGGGCCAAACAGGATCCGCTTTTCCTGGAATAGGTCGACGGCTTCTGGTGCGCTGGGCATATTGGCACCCTCGGAGACGAGCATACAACCGTTTTTCAGCAATGTTTTGGCATCTTTCCCCTCGATTTCATTCTGGGTGGCACTCGGAAAAGCGCATTCGCACGGAACATCCCATGGCTTTTCCCCGGAGAAAAACTTTGCCCGGAAGTTATCGGCATATTCTTGAATGCGTCCACGCCGCACATTTTTCAGGTCCATGACCCAAGCTAACTTTTCGGCATCAATGCCGTCGGGGTCGTGGATGTATCCGGAGGAATCGGATAGCGTGACGCATTTTCCTCCAAGCTGATTTACTTTTTCAATGGTGTATTGGGCAACATTGCCGGAACCGGAAACAACGCAGGTTTTGCCTTCGAGGCTATCGTTGCGTGTTTTTAGCATTTCCTGGGCGAAATAGACGGCGCCATAGCCGGTTGCTTCCGGGCGGATGAGGGATCCGCCCCAGCCAAGACCTTTGCCCGTGAGGACGCCAGCGTATTCATTGCGGATGCGTTTGTATTGTCCGAAGAGGTAACCAATTTCGCGTCCGCCAACACCGATATCTCCAGCAGGCACATCGGTTTGATCCCCGATGTGGCGTTGGAGTTCGGTCATAAAAGATTGGCAAAACCGCATGACTTCGGCATCGCTCTTGCCTTTGGGATCGAAGTCCGATCCGCCTTTTCCTCCCCCCATCGGAAGGGTTGTGAGGGCATTTTTGAAAATTTGCTCAAACCCGAGAAATTTCAAGATGCTCTGGTTTACGCTGGGATGGAAGCGCAAACCTCCTTTGTAGGGGCCAATGGCACTATTAAACTCAATGCGAAAACCACGATTGACGTGGACATTGCCCTTGTCGTCCGTCCATGGTACACGGAACATAATTTGTCGTTCCGGTTCGCATATGCGACCGAGAATGTTGGCATCTATATATTCGGGGTTTTGATCCATCACGGGTTCTAAAGATTCAAGAACTTCTTTAACGGCTTGCAAAAACTCGGGTTCGCCCGCATTGCGGCGACTTACAGTTTCAAAAATAGCTTTTGTTACGGACATGTCTGCTCCTTATGATTTGCACACGTATATATTGTTGCGTTTGAAATGGAGGGAGATCATCGGTGATCTTTTGCTGGATGGCAAAACAAAAGTTGCGTCAACGCGTGAATTGCAAGCAAACATGGAACATTGTGATTACAGGATTTGTGTGGCTTTCGTTTGCGGTCTTGTAAGAATACATATTCCAAAATGAGTTTCGCGCGTTATTCCGGGGAGGGTTGGGGCAGTCAGTCGTGTGAATTTTTATGATCTTCATAGTTGTCACTATGGTGGAAATGGATTACCTTCCTGCCTTATGAATGCGAAAAAAACTGATACTGCTGTCGCCATCATTTTGATGGTTTTGTGTTTGGTTTTATATCTGGTCACCCTTGCGCGTGGAGCGGTGCCGGGTCCATCATCGAACCTTGTGCTCAACGCATTGGGGCTATTCCCCAATTTGATACCCGCGGCACTTCTATGGCATGCCATTGCGAGGTTTCTGGCGGCAGTCAGTGGCGGACAGGCAATTCTTGTCCTGAATGCTTTTAGTGCGTTGTGTGCAGCCATCTCTGTTGGTTTGTTGTATGCGGTGATGCGCCATAGTGTTTTTGCTTGTTTGGATCCCTATGCTGTGCGTGAAGATCGCGCAGGCTTTGTAAGTGTTCTGGCGGGGGGTGTGTCAGCCGCTGCTTTGGGGCTAAGTGCGCCGTTTTGGAGTGTGGCCACGCGTGCGCACATGATGTCGTTTGATATTATGCTGCTTTTGTTGGCAGCTTGGTTGCTGATTTCGTTTATGCGAACAGGGTCGCTACGATATGCCATTATTTTGACACTTATCTATGGTCTTCTGGCCGCACAGTTTTCCACGATGATCGTGATGGGGCCGCTGTTTGGCGTAGGGATACTGTATGGATTATGGCGGCATGACAAGTTATTGCCGCGTCATCTAGGGCTTTTGGCAGTGCTTGGTGTGGTGGGTATCCTTGTCGGGTATGGGCTTTTGACATTTTTTTTCTACCGAAGTCCGGGATATGTTTTTCGTGATTATCGTGGGTTTTGGCATTTGCTTTGGTCGATTTGGGTATATCAGGCCATGCAAATTATGCATAGTTTGCCGCGCGAAGGTTGGCTGATCATTTTATTCACCACGACGGTGCCTTGGTTGACGATGCTTACAATGGCACGTCGTGGATTGAATGATGATCGGGATATCGCGATTGTGTTTTTACACTTGATCATGACCCTATTTGCCATGGGCGTGTGGTTGCATGCACCGCTTACGCCATGGCGTTTAATGGGAGCGCAGCGTGTACTCATAACGCCATATGTTCTGGTGGCGATGGTTACCGGGTATCTTGCGGCTTTCTGGTTTTTGCTGGCTGGCGCATGGCACGATGTGCGTGATCAAGGGATTTTGGCGCTCGCGTTTTTTGGATTCGGGAAAGTGCTTTCGCTTGCGATGGTTGTTTTTGCCGTGGTTTTACCATGGTGGTTTGCCGATGAGGCACAGCCGCGCGGGGTGTCCGCGGTTCGGGATGTTGCTGGCGATGTTGTTGACAGCATGGAGGGGCGCACTTGGCTGGTAAGTGACGGGGGGTTGGATGCGCATTATTTTATTGCTGCCTGGGAGCGGGGCATACCATTACAAATTTTGAGTCTGCCATCGGGTAACCAACTGATCTATCAGCGTTATATATCAAGTTTGCTTGATGATGTACGTTTGCAAAATGCGGTTCGTTTGAGTATGCCAGCCCTTCTGTCGGAGTGGTTTCGGGACGCGGAACGGGCGGCGCAGGTCGCGATTTTGAGTGAGCCTGACTATTGGCGTCGTGCGGGGTATGCGGCTGTGCCGCAGCGCATGGTTTACGTAGGTGTGGAACCGGAGGCGTTGGATATTACGGAGGGAGAAGGGGAGGCCGTGGTTGCGTTCCTGCGGAAGGCTGCCGAACGTTATGCTACGACGTCGGATGATGCTGCAAAACTTCGGGTTATGCTATGGGCGGCCACACATGCTGGCAGGTTGGGCAATGATTTTGCCGTTTTACTGGAGGATCAGGGGCACGATGCCGCCGCTCGTTCGGTATATGATGCTGTATTGCATATCGATCCTGACAACATCAGCAGTCTTTTGAATTTGTATGCCATGGTTGCGAGCGGACGTATTGCGGATGCAGAGGGTCGTATAGCAGCTCGTCTGCAAGCATTTGAAGAAGGTTTAAGCGAGCGTTTGCGGATTTGGTCGTTGGTGCGGACCTATGGTATTGTTCGTGCGCCGGAAGCTTTTGCCGAGATGGGTTGGGGTTGGGCGTATTCGGGCCAGGCACGGGTTGCGGTCGAGGATGTCGAGCGCGCAGCGGCGTTGGCGGGCGATGTCCGCAGTCCGGCACTCGAAGCACTGATGGCAGAAGTGTATCTATTGGATGATCGTCCCGGCGAAAGCGCATTGATTTATCGTCGTCTGATGGAGGATCCGGCCGAGCGTTTGCGCGGGATGGCAGGGTTATATCGTCTCGCGTTGCGCGATCGTCAGATTGCTGTAGCGCGTGACCTTCTCGCGCGTATGTTGGAAGAGGGGATGCCCGCGGAACGTGTTGTTTTGGAAGAATCGCTGCTGGATATCCTTGATGGAGCCGCCGAGGTTGCTTTGGCCCGATTGGACGATTTCCTGATTGATCATCGTGATTCACTGCGGGGATGGGTCCTGATGGCAGAAGCTGGTATGATCGTGCAGAACGAAAGGGCCCTGAATCGGGCCTTACGTCGGATTGAGATGTTGGAAGGGGGCGGCGGGTATTATGCCTCCACGCTTCGGGCGCGGATCGCATTTGCGAACAATAATTTTATACAAGCTTTAGATTATTATAACATGGCGTTGAACCGTCGACCGGGGTACAAGCCATTAGTAGAAGAACTTTTGCGGTTAAATTTATTTTTGCAGCGTCGGGATGCAGCACAACGGCATATGCGTACACTTTTGCATGTTGATCCATCACATGCGCTCGCGTTATATGTGCGCGGGAGTTTGCAAATTGCTGATGGTGACTATCGGTTGGCCGAGGATTCGCTTCGTCGCAGTTTGGAATCAGAACGTTTACCGTTGGCACTCAATGATCTCGCCTGGCTTTTGCTACAGCGGGAGGCGTATGCGGAAGCCGAAGAAATGGTACGGGAAGCGTTGGATATCAATGCGGAACAAGCTATGGCTTGGAGCACATTGGGTAATATACTGATGCGGACGGAGCGTTTGGATGAAGCGGAAGCGGCTTTTAGTCGGGCGCTCGCTCTTGATGCCTCGCGCCCCATCACACATCTTCATCAGGCCGAGCTGCAAATTATGCGCGGGCGCCCTGCTGCTGCCCGCGAGATCCTGGATCAGTTCGCGCCTTACCGTGATCGAATGAGTGCTGACGATTTGTCTCTTTGGCGTCGGCTGGATGAACAGATTCGCTGAGATATGCGGGTTCTAGGGATGCGGACGAGATTTGCGTGACGGCAAGGTGTCGGGTTTTAGCAGGAGAGCAAGATCTTTTTGTTTCAGGGGACGATAGGTGCCTGGTTTGAGGTTGCCCAACTCGAGTTGTCCTATGCGAATGCGTTGCAGTTTTCGTATGGCGAGGTTCTGCGCGGCACACATGTTCCGGATTTGCCGACTGCGTCCTTCCTGGAGAATCACGCGTAAGGTCGTGGTTTCCGGATGGGTTGTTTGGTGCTCGATGTGGACCTTTGCGCCCCGCGTTTGGTATCCATCCATGGTGGTGGGCGATCGTAATCGCCGCAGTTGTTCGTTGGAAACCTGTCCATTTACGGTCACGTCATATGTTTTGGTATGCCCATAGCGCGGATGGGTTAGTTTATGGGCGAGTGCCCCGTCATTGGTTACCAGGAGTAATCCCTCCGAGTATTTATCTAATCGGCCCACGGAAAACAGGCGCGTCGCCGTTTTATGTGGGAACAGCGAAAAGATCGTGGTTCCCTGGCTTTCGCTGGCGCTGCAAATGAGACCGGCGGGTTTGTGTAGTAGATAGGTTCTGGTGGTATTGGGTGCCGCAAGTTCCTTGCCATCGACAGTGATGGTGTCGTTGGATGGGTTCACGGTTGTTCCCAGACGTGTGGTTGTGGCACCATTTACGGCAACACGACCGGCAAGGATGATGTCTTCAGCCTTGCGCCGGGACGCAATGCCAGCCTGTGCCAGGAATTTTTGTAATCGCATGCAGTTGTCTACTTGCACAAAGACCTGCTTTGTTGATGCATTAGGTATGCAACTCCTATATCGCATACGGGGTAGCGAGAGCAATGCCAACTTTCAGCAGGCAATAGTAACTTGCGTTTTGTGCCGTAATGCATGATTTTATGTCATGCAGTTTTTATTACAGCGTCAACAGGTTTTTTTAGAGCATCCGTTATTTCTGATAGGGCTATTGCTTGTTTTGGGCTATCTGGCAGGCAAGGTAGCGATTCGCATTCGTTTGCCGGAAATAAGTGGTTTTATTTTGATCGGGGTTTTGTTTGGGAATTGGGGAAACTGGGTTTCTCCAGCCATGGAGCATCTGTTGCATGTGCTGACGGAAGTAGCGATCGGCTTTTTGGCATTAACGATCGGAGGAGAATTTGCCGCGAACCGTCTGAAACGGATTGGGCGCGATGTTCTTGTTATTACCCTGTTGGGATTATCGATTACCTTTTTGCTGGTTTTGGCAGGGTGTAGTGTACTGGGGTATTTTGTTCCTGCTCTGCATGTGCAATATCCATATTCCGTTTTGTTGGCGGCCATTGCTTGTGCTACTTCACCCGCCATTATTGTGGCAGAGATTCATCACATGCGTACACATGGTCGATTTGTGGAATATCTTTTTGGCCTTGTGGCATTGGGTGATGCGCTAACCGTCATTTTGTTTGGCGTCGCATTTTCGGTGGTGATGAATATGTTGGGCACGTACGGGGGGGGGGTTATTCTGGGGCAGTCGTTACGGGAGATTGTTTTGAGTCTGGTTATCGGCGGGCTCTGTGCCGTGCCGTTTTCCGTGCTGATTGCGCGTGTACGCAGCAACAATGAATTGATGATTATTACTGTCGGGTTCGTGTTTGCTGTTACTGGTGTTACCATATCGCTGCATTTGTCGCCTTTGCTTGTCAATATGGTGATGGGTGCTGTTTTGGTGAACATCCATCGTTCCAACAATCGGGTTTTACGGGCCGTGGAGCCATTTACGCCTCCCATTTATGCGCTTTTTTTTGTGATTGCCGGCCTTGAAATTGATCTTGCGGTAGTTACAAGCGTTGCGGGGCTTATTGCCGGAACTTCTTACATTCTGCTTCGCGGGGTTGCGCGTACCTTGGGTTGTGCACTGGGGACACGTTTGCGGGGGCTTGGTTGGCGTTTGGGGGCGTATCTCGGGACCTGCACGTATTCTAAAGGAGGCGTGGCACTGGGATTCATTCTTTTGATTCGAACATCACCCGTGCTGGAGGCCGTTCGCACACAGTCGATGCTGTATGGTCCTTTGGATGGTGCCGTGAATATTGTGTTGTATTCCATCTTTTTAAACGAGCTGCTTTCGCCGCTGTTTTTACGCTACGGTGTGCAACGTGGCACGGAATTGGAGGCAGGATGAATATTACCGAGAAATTAGATGTGCGCTTGATGCGCGTGGATTTTGCCGCTACCAACAAAGAAGACGCGTTGCGGCAAATGGCTGCTATTGCTGCGCAGTCAGCGATCTTGGCAGACAAGGGTGGTGATGTGTTATACCGTCATCTGGCAGAGCGGGAAGCGGCGGTAACGACAGGTCTTGGGAATGGTGTGGCGATTCCGCATGCACGCATGAGTGGTTTGGAGGATTTTGTCCTATTTGTGTTGATTGCCCCACGGGGTGTTGATTTTGAGGCCCTGGATAAGCGTCGGGTGCATGTGTTTTTTGTCGTGTTTGCCCCTGGGGATCGGGTTCCAGAGCATCTACAGCTTCTGGCGGCTATTTCGCGTTTACTGTCGCAGGATGCGATTAGACGAGAAATGCTGAAGACGACCGATCCGTCCATATTGTATGAAATTGTGGGTCGGGCTATCGATCAGGGATCTGAACTTCCGTCCAAGGATGAGACGATGAAGTTACTGTATCTCATCTTGTACTATGAAGATGATTTACAGGCCGTGCTGGAGTTTTTGATTGATCAGGGGATAGAGGGTGCCTCCGTTATTGAGTCCAAAGGTATGGGGGCATATGTTTCTACGATACCTTTGTTTGCCGGGCTCTTGCGTTTTATGCGGGAAGACCGCAATGCGAGTCATACGATCATGGCCCTGATTCCGGCTCGTCATGAAAAAGTGATTTTACAGGGCATTGAAAAAATTACTGGCGACTTGGACCAGAAACAGGGGGCCATGATGATGACGATGGATTTATCGTTTCACAAAGGCACGATGAGTATGATTTGAGGTCCCGTGTTGCGTAGATTTACGTAAGTTTTGGATATGATACGTTGGCACATATTATGGGTATGGATTCTCTCGGGCATGGTTTTTGTTGCGCCTGGGCATGCTGAAGATGCGATGCGTGCGGCGCTTCGTGCGCGTATGGCGTTGTTGCGGCTTCATACGGCATCCTCGTCTGATCGGACCCTTGCCGTATCTGGTCCGCAGGCAGGTTTGAATGCGTACCTGTTAGAGGCTGTGCAGCAGCAACGTGTGGCGCTGGAACAACTGTTGCGTGTGCCGGTTCCTTGGGGTCGTCAACGCATACGGTTGCAGGTCTTGCCTTCAGATGGAGATGGTGCTGTTGCAGCAGGTATTTCTTTACGAACAGAGACAGTGCTTGGCGATGTCATTCACCGGATTACCTTGCCTGATTACGAGAGTGCGCATGTCCAGGCAGCACATGAGGCACTCATTTTGGCTTTGTTATCTGTTTATGTGATACATGAGAATGATGGAAACATTCTTCGTCCGCCCTCCTGGTTCTGGCAGGGTGTGGTTGAAGTTTTGCATGCGGATGACGTTAAAATTACGCTCGAATATGTGGATCGGTTATGGCGTGCCGGGCATGTTCCGTCTCTTGGGCTGTTTTTGCGGCGGTCACAGGAGGGTCGATTAGATCCGGAAGACGCGATGTTTGCGGGAGCTGTGGTGTATTGGTTGGTGACCCGCCCTTCTTCTGCGCGTATCGTCAGGCATGTCTTTCGGGCATTCGCCGCGCAGGAGGAAGTAGATGTGCATTGGTTGCAATCCTATGTGGGTCCGGATCCGGATGAACAATTGGATCGTTGGCTTTTGGCGCAGCGGCGGATTGTACGCGGTGTAGGTGTGGTGATGCAATTTCACATCGATGATTTGCAGGAGCTGCTATTGCTTTACCCCGGTCAACATGGTATTCCTCGAAACGCGGCGATTACATGGGGTGCTCCTTTGGCGGAACTTGGTGCACATCGAAAAAATGTTTGGTTTGCAGAGGCGATCAACCATCGACGCAATGCCTTGCAGTTTGTCGCGCAGGGGCGGCCGGAAAGGTTCCGGGCCGTGGTGGATGGTTTTTTGGATGTTCTGGACGGAGTTGTGGCTGGTGAAGATCAGGAAAAATTGGAAGCACAGGAGCAAAGGGCCCTTTTGGCGTTGCGGCTTTTTGCTGGCGAAGTGGAAGAACATGGCGGTATTTGGCGTGAAGAATGAGAGTTTGGGGAAGGGAGCATAGATGAAGCGAGGGGAAAAAACACTGGTGGGACAAATTGATCCAGCGGTATTGGCATACACAGCAGGTGAGGATATGCAGTTGGATCGTGTGCTTGTGGAAGTCGATTGCATCGGTACGGCCGCACATGTCACGATGTTGTCCGAGATGCCACTACCGACGCCCTTGTTTACGTCTGTCGAGAAAGATCAAGTCATCGCGGCATTGGTTGAGATTATACGCGACCATCGGAGGGGGCACTTTGAGATTCAGGCGGCCGACCAAGATGTACATTTAGCTGTGGAGCGGACGCTTACGAAACGGTTGGGCGATCTTGGGAAGCGCGTGCACACGGGGCGGAGCCGGAATGATCAGGTGGCTGTAGATTTGCGTTTGTTTGCGAAGGAGCAGCTTTTGTTGCTTCTGCGGGAAACGGCTGATTTTGCGAAGGTGCTGTTGACATTTGCGGAGCAACATAAAGAAGTTCCCATGGCGGGGCGTACGCATTTGCAGCCTGCGATGCCGAGCACGCTGGGGCTTTGGGCCAGCGCACACGCAGAAAGTCTGCTTGATGATTTGGAATTATTGCAGGAGGCATATCGTCAGAATGATCGTTCGCCGCTGGGGTCTGCGGCTGGGTATGGGGTTCCTTTGCCGATTGATCGGGCTCGCACCTCTGATTTGCTGGGTTTTGCGCGCCCGATTCACAATGTATTGTATGCTAGCATGGCGCGCGGTCGTTGTGAAAATATCATTCTGATGGTTTTGTCGCAAATTATGCTTTCGGTAGGTCGGTTGGCAGAAGATATGATTTTATATGTAATGCCCGAGTTTGGGTATTTCCGGTTACCTTCAGCTTATTGCACAGGCAGTAGTATCATGCCACAGAAGCAGAATCCGGATGTATTCGAGCTTACTCGTGCCCGGAGTTCGGATGTTCTTTCGTGTGCGCTGCGGGTATCAGGAATTTTGAAAGGATTGCCGGGTGGGTATCAACGTGATTTACAGGAAACCAAAGCCCCGTTTATGGAAGGGCTGCGGTTGACGTATGATACGGTGAAGGTCCTGCAGCCCTTGATGTCCTCTTTGGAAGTGAATGAATCCGCTTTGCGCGCGGGCTGTATTGCTGAGATCTTTGCTACCGATCGTGCGCTTGAGTTGGTTGCAGATGGCGTGCCATTTCGGGATGCTTATGATCGGGTAAAAGCGGAGCCGGATGCACTGGAAGGTCGTGATCCGGTAATGGCGGCGATGCAGAAACAGCACGAAGGAGCCCCCGGTGGATTGGATTTTGCCGCTTTGCGAAAAAGGGCAGAATCAACAATAGACTTTGTCAATCGGGAAACGGTTTGTTATCATGAGAAGATATCCATGTTGCTGGGGGTTGGGTATCCAGTGTTGGAAAAGTAGAACGAAAGAATCCAGTTGGGAGATTGTATGCAAAAGCGGATGATATGGTGTTGGGTGTGGGTAGGGATGATCGTGTTGCCCGGTTTTGCTATGGCAACCGAGAGTGGAAGCGGCATTCCCTTTGAGACGGCGATGGACGCGGCCATTAAAACGGTTTATGTCGTGTTGGCGATGATGTCGGTATTGACGTTGGCGTTGATACTGTATTTTTTTGCTATTTTGCGGCGGCGGGCTGTTGTTCCGGAACCTTTTCGAACGGAACTGATCGAGAAGTTGCGTTCAGGCAGTTTGGAGGATGCCCGACGTATATGTAGTTTTCGCGGGGGTCCGCTGAGTGCTGTCATTTTGGCAGCATTGGAGCATATTAAAAACGTACCTGCGGCAGATGCGATGCTCCTACGTGATGTGGTTGAAGCCGAGGGGGCACGCCAATCGGAGTCGATGGAGGGACAGACGCAGTTTCTGATGGATGTTGCGGTTGTGGCTCCCATGGTAGGATTGTTGGGTACCGTCTTCGGGATGATGCTTGCTTTTAACGCTGTTTCCGGGGAGATTGCTGTCGTTCGCCCTACGGCATTGGTTGCTGGAGTGAACAAGGCTATGCTGACAACGGCGTTTGGGCTCGTAGTTGGGATTCCTGCCATGGCCTTTTATGCCTATTTTCGTCGTAGGGCAGCAAAGCTGGTATCCTTGCTGGAAGTCAATGCCAGTGAGATGTTGATGTTGTTGTTAAGCAGGAGGCCGAGCGCATGAATTTTCGCGGTCGATCGAAACGTCCCAGTGTGGGGTTCCAATTGGCGCCCATGATTGATATCATGTTCCTGCTGCTGTGTTTTTTTATTGCGGCGCAGATTTATGCACAGTGGGAAACGGAAATTGACATCACGCTACCGACAGCCGAGACGGGAGAAATGCCGAGCCGGTTGCCCTCGGAGATCATTATCAACATACGTGCGGATGGCACACATGTGGTCAATCAGCGGGAACTGGACCGGGAAGGTTTGCAGAACCTGCTTGCGCGCATTGTTGCATTATATCCGGGCCAGCCAGTTGTCATACGGGCAGACTTGCAAACGCCATATGAATATTTGATTCGCACGCTCGATTTGTGTCGGCAATCGGATTTATGGAATATTTCTTTTGCCACGACAGAACCGGATGCATGAGGGTAGTTATGGCAAGAAGATGGTTACGCCGCCCTGTTGCCATGATGGGTATTGGATTGCTGGCGGTTACAACATATACCGGTGCGCTGGAAGATGACTATGCGGACCGTCTACGTTTTGCAGATGGCTTGTTTGCCCGGCAAATGTATGATTTAGCCGTACGCGAATATACCGCTATTCTGGAAGCCTTTCCTGACGGTGATCGCAATGATGTCGCCACTTTCCGGTTGGCGGAAGGTTTGCGTTTGCTGCAAGACTATACGACTGCGGCCCAGTATTATGGGTGGGTTGTTTCCCGCTTTCAGGAGAGTCCATATCGTTTGCGGGCGGCGTATCGGCGTGCTCGGCTGTATGCGGATGCCGGGGATCTGGATTCTGCACAAGCACATTACGAGGCAATATTGGCGTCCGATCCTGAGCCGGATCTAGCTGCAGCTACGCGCTACTATCTTGGCGAGGTGCTCTATCACCGCGGTCAGTTGCATGCGGCAGACGCCATATGGGAAACGTTGCTTGACAAGCATCCCGATAATGAATTTCAGGTATTTGCCTTGATGAAACGATCCGCCATTCGCCGTGATCGGCTATCCCGGACGTTGGCCGAAAAAGGTGAATGGGATTCTGCTCTTGTTGCTGAGGCGCTGGGGTTTTACCGGTTAGCGCGGGAGTCTGCCGGTACCGATCGGCTGCGGGCCGAAGTTCTTTTTCAAAAGGCGGACATGTATTTTCGGAGTGCTTCTTTTGATGAAGCTGCCGCGCTATACCGCACCTTGTTGCGTACATTTCCCGAGGATATTCGGGCTCATGATGCGCGGTTGCAAGCAGCATGGGCGGCTCTACGTGCGGGTTTGTATGCGGATGCTTTTGCCGTAGTGCAGATGGCGTTAGAGGATGCGGAAGATGGCGAAAAGGTAGACGAGTGGTTGTATATCAAGGCGAATAGCCAGCGGCAGTTATTGCAGACGGATGCGGCTACGCAAACGTACGATGTTTTGCTGGCGCGTTTTCCGGGTAGTCGGTTTGCGAATGCTGCGCGGTATGAGTTGGCCGTGGCATATTACCAGGCAGGCCAGTATGAAGCCGCCATTCGTGTGGCCGATACCATTCGGATGGTTCAGGAGAAGCGCAAGGACGTGAATTGGTTACTGGCCGAGTCCTACGCAGCTCTGCAGCGTCCGGCAGAAGCGGTGCAGCACTATCGTATGGTTGTGCGTGAGGATGGAATATCGGAGCGCACGCGGGATGCGTTATATCGACTGGCACACCATTTGCGTTTGCAGGGGGCTTATCGCGAGTCGGCGCAATTCTACCAGCAACTCGTGGATACATTTCCAAATGATCCTTTGGCCTCACAGGCACTGTTTGCATCAGGATATGCGTTATCACAAGCTGGCGCACATGATGAGGCCGTGCGAGATTGGCGTCGACTGGTGCAGGAATATCCGGAGGATGCTTTGGTAGAGGAGTCCTTGTATCAGAAGGCGATGGGAGAAATTCGATTGGCCCGCAATCGGGATGCGATAGCGACATTGTCAGAATTGCTCCGGCTATATCCGGAGAGCCGTTATCTGGCTGATAGTCGGTATTGGCAAGGCATGTTGCATTTTGATGCTGGGCGCTATGCAGAGGCAGAGTCTCTTTTGCGGGAAGCATGGGAGTCTGCGCCACGTGATGATTTGCGACGTGATGCGCAGTTCCATCTGGGGTTGGTCTTGCAACGGTTGGATGCGTCTGCCGAGTCGGTTTTCTTGCTGGATGAACTGATTGCCTCGCCTATACGTGAACGTTTCTCGCCTGGCTTGTTGGAATGGATTGCTGCCCATCATGGCGCCAAGGAACAATACGAGCAAATGGTAGCAGTGGCGGCTTTGCTGGCAGGGCAGGAGGATCCGGCCTGGCAACAATCGGGACAGGCGTTGTTGGGGCGGGCACACATGGGTTTAGAGGCTTATGCGGAAGCAGAGGCGGCGTGGCGTAAAGCGTTGGCAATCGATGCGCGGACCATCTATGCGGGGGAAGCTGCCCTGCAATTGGGGCTTTTGCTTTTGCAAAAGGAACAAGTAGAAGATGCCGGCATATATTTGCGTCGCGTTTCTTCGCTTGCTGTCGGAGATGAGGCGGATGCGGTACGAGCGCGATCTCTGGTGGGCTTGGGTAAGGTTGCGCTTGCCAAAGAGCAGCCTGATGAGGCCGCCCGATTGTTTCTGAGTGTGGGTATTTTGTATGATGACCCGATCTTGGTGCCGGAGAGTTTATATTATGCGGCAGTATCGTTTGATGCGCAAGATCGTCGGGATGACGTGATGCTGGTGGTGTCGGAATTGTCGGACCGTTATCCAGACAGTATCTGGGCAGAGAAAGCGAGGCAGGCATGGGCACTTTGAAAGCTAAAACACGGCCCATGGGTGAAGATCTTGGTTTTACGGGCTGGGAAGTAGACACGAAGCTGCATGGCCAGTGGCTATTGGCGATTCTCGCTGCTTTGGCATCGGTTGTGATTCATGCTGGTGTGGCTTGGATTGCATCGCGTGTGGATTTTTCGCATGTTATGTCCGCACCGCATGATCTTCCCACGCGTCGATTTGAAGCGATGGTGATTGATCAGGTCGAACTTCCGGAAGACAGGCCGCCGATTTTGGAAAGCGTGCAAGCCTTGCAGCCAACTACGGGTGTAGATATGGGACTTCCCATATCGAGGCTTCAGGTTCCCCCGGATGCTGCGGCCATTGAACCCCCGGCGATGCGTTCGCCAGAGGTTGAACCGGATTTGGCTGCATTAGCAAAGGTTGCATCCACACCCCTTGCCATTCCGTGGCAGCCACGACAGGAGATTGCGGCCATAGAAACGAAAATCGTACATGGGCCCGACACGTCTTTACCGCGTCGTACGATCCCGATGATTGAGCGTGTGCCCGATGCGCCGGACATCGTATTGCCCATTGCGACTGCAGATATGCCCGCTTTTACGGATGGTATATCGCGGTTACATGCGCCTGCTGTTAGCGGTATTCCGGAGGGGATGGGGCCCCTGCCACCGCCTTCGGCGATGCTGACAGAAGCAACAGGGGTTGGAACCCTAGAGGGGGAAGCTGTTGCCGATCTGTTTATAGAGGATCCGGATGCTATCACCGATGCGGATCCGATTGAAAGAACGCTTGTTGCGGAAGTGGAAACGTTCAGGCTACCGGGGGAATCGCATGGCTATTTTCGTTTAACGATTGATCGTGTAGGTGCCGATGTGCTGCCGGTGATGCCAAAGGATGTGTTATTCGTACAAGATACGTCTGCCACGATTGCCGAACGGCGGTTGCATTTTTGCCGGGAGGGTTTTCGTCGTGGATTCGCCTATGTTGGTCCTCAAGACCGGTTCAATGTGGCTACGTTTATTGACCGCACGACCTACGCATTTTCCGAGTGGGTGTATCGCGGTACGGAAACCGATGCTGCGGCTCGTCAGTATTTCGCATCCATGGAGATTGGCGGCAATACAGATTTTCTAGCTGCGATGCGAGATATTCTTGCGCTGGACACGGATCCGGATCGTCCTGTGATTGTAATTGTGGCTACGGATGGTTTGATGCATAGCGGGGTGACGGATAATACGGAGGTGATTGCACAGTTTACCCGTGACAATGCAGGCAGGATGTCCATTTTCTCTTTTGGTGTGGCAGCTCACGCCAACATGTACCTGCTGGAAATGTTGAGTAGATTTAATATGGGCGATGCTACCTATGTTCGCACGGGCCGTTGGGATATTCCGGAGGTCTTGGAAGATGTTATTCGCTCTGTGAGTCGTCCGGTGCTCGCAGATTTACGGGTGCAATTTGGTGTGGAGACCGCGGTAGAGGGCTTTCCGCGGCGTCCTGGTAATTTGTATCTCGATCGTCCGTTGGTTTTGTATGGTCGTTACCCGTTGCGCGAAGAGCGGCTTGTGTTTCATGCCGCTGGTCGTGCCGGGGCCCAACGGCATGATATGGTTTTTGATCTGGCCTATCCTGTGAAGGGTGCGGGAGAAGGTGATGGTTCTATTCGGGATGGCTGGAGTCAGCAGAAAATGTATAGTTTAATTGCCCAATATACGGCAACCCGTGACCGAAGTTATTTACGGCAAATGTCCCGTGTGGCCCGACAGTACGGTCAACCGGTACCCTTCCGGACATTTTTAGGATTATAAGTTTTTTCGTGATTCTGTTGATGCGAGCGTGTTAGGGTGTGCGGCATGAAAGTGAAAGAATTCAGTAATTATCGTGCTCCCAAGCATCGCCCTTGGCTACCGGCAGTGTTTGCCCTTCTATTGATAGCGTTTATCGTTTGGTTTGTGCGGCGTCCAGCTCGTGTATCGGATATATCTGAGGGCATTGATGTAGCAGCCGTACCAGAAGAGGCCTCTACGCGTACGCGGCGTTCCGAGCGGCAATCACGACAAGCTTCGCTGTCAGCGGTAGAACCGGCCGCGGTGATCATGCCTGGGGATATTTCCGAGCTAATGGCAGAGGCGGCACAGTTGCGTCAGGCAGATCGTCTGCAGGCCGCGCGCGAACGCTATCAGCGTGCGTTGTCGCTTGCAACGGATGAGGCGATACAGTCGAAGATCGAGAAAGAACTCGGAGCGGTTCATATCGACTTGATTTTCTCACCGCGCGCGATGCCAGAAAAAGAGGAATATATTATTCGTAGCGGGGATCAATTGCGTTTGATTGCCCGGCGATTTGGGACAACGGTGGATTTGATTCAACGTGGAAACCATATCTCCAATCCGAACCGTATTCGGATAGGAGACCGCTTGTTGGTTTTCGGCGGGGATTTTGAAATTGTGGCCAACAAGACCCGGCGTGATATGGTTGTATATTTGAACGGGGAATTCTTTAAACGTTATCGTGTAGGTACAGGCGAGTTTGGGAAGACACCAGTCGGGACGTTTGTGATACGGGACAAAATTGTGGAACCATCCTGGTGGCCACCTGATGGGCAGGAAGTGCCCTTCGGGCATCCCGATAATGTGTTGGGTACGCGTTGGCTTTCGATTGAAGCTACCGGTGATACGCCCCGGGTGCGAGGGTATGGCATTCATGGCACATGGGAGCCTCAGAGCATTGGACATGAAGAGAGTGCCGGTTGCATCCGGATGCTTAACGGAGAGGTTGAAGAACTATTCGTGTATATTCCTTCTGGCACGCCCGTGCGCATAGAAGAGTAGATGCGGTTTGTGTTGCCATATCAGTCAAGATACGGTTCCGGAGGGGGCACAAAAAGGATCAGTTCATTGTCTGGTAGCGAGGCCGCATCGCGTGGTGCGAACATCATGCGCACCAAGGGGATGAGTATCATGATAATCACCAGGATGCCGATGGCTATCAAGCTCCGCTGAATCCATGTGTCATGCTCGCCTGCTTCCGTAACACGTTTTACGATAATTTCCAATCCCCGCGTGCATAGACCTTTAGCCTGCTGGCCGGCCTGTTTTAATTTGGTGGCGAGCAACTTGTGTGTTTCTTGCAGGTTTCTATGGGTGTTAACAGAAGGTGTCTTTTCCGTGGACAGCTTCTGCTTGCGTTGTTGGTTGTGTACGGCATACGAAAAGAGGTCATCGGAGGATTCTTCCTCGGGGGGTTGCATATTTTCCGCAAAATCCGATTTTGCTTCAGATTGCGTTTGCGGTGCTTGTTCCGTTTGTGGTTTTTGCTTGGGTAACTTGGGGGGCTGCGGCGTGCCGACTTGCTCCATATAGTCTGCAATCAGCGGTTCGGGATCCAGGTTTACGCATTCTGCAAAAAGTTTAATGAATCCCTTGCCATAGATGGTAGCCGCAATACGATGGAAATCATCGTTTTCCAGATCATCAACAATCTGTACCTTCATGCGCGTCATTTCTGCCACTTGCGAGGTTGTGAGCTGTTTGTTCTGGCGCGCTTCGCGTAAAATGGGTCCAATGGCCATGGTTATTTATCTTCCTCGTCGTTTTCGAAATCTAGGTCTGCGTCCTGTGACTCTAGGACAGCGTCTTCTGTTTCGACATCCAAGTCGATCAGGATTTCACGGGGGCCTGCTCCACAAGGTGGCCCTACAATACCACGTTCTTCTAGAATGTCGATGATTCTTGCAGCCCGTGTGTAGCCAATGCGCATGCGCCGTTGGAGGGATGATGTGGATGCGCGCTGGGTTTCGCGGATAATCGCAACGGCTTGTTCCACAAGTTCATCATCTTCGCCGTCATCGATGGATTCCGCCGCTGTAGCGCTTTTTTCGAGTTTATTTTTGATTTCCATTTCAAAGGCGGGCTCTGCTTGTTCTTTCATATGGTTGACGAGACGTTCGACCTCTTCATCTGTGATCATGGCGCCTTGGGCGCGGATGAGTTTGCTGGAAGCGGGTGGTAGATATAGCATGTCACCTTGGCCCAGTAATTTGTCGGCACCGGATTGATCCAGAATGGTACGGCTGTCAACTTTTTGGGCAACTTGAAACGCAATGCGTGCGGGGAAATTGGCCTTGATGGTGCCCGTGATGACGTTGACCGAAGGGCGTTGGGTGGCAATAATCATATGGATTCCGACGGCCCGCGAAAGTTGTGCCAAACGCGCAATGCTGTTTTCGATTTCAGCTCCGGCAGCTAACATCAGGTCTGCCAGTTCATCGATGACAATGACGACGTAAGGTACCGACGCGGGCAAGTCATCTTTTTTGGGTTTCACGACCGTTTCATCTGCGAAGAGTTCGCCCTGTGTGGTGGTATGCCGATTATTGAATCCCTCGATGTTGCGAACGCGTGCTTTGGCAAACATTTTGTAACGGTTTTCCATTTCGGTAATGGCCCACCGCAAACTTAATGCGACTTTTTTCGGGTCGGTGATGACAGGAACCACCAAATGTGGCAGATCGTTGTAGATGGAAAATTCCACAATTTTGGGGTCTACCAGAATCAAGCGTAGTTCATCAGGAGTTTTGCACATGAACAACCCTGAGAGCATGGCGTTGATACAGACGGATTTGCCGGCTCCGGTTGCCCCTGCTACGAGCAGGTGTGGCATTTTGGCGAGATCTGCGATTACGTTTTTGCCACCAACGTCCTTTCCTAGCACGAGGGGTAAGCGTGCGGTGCGGGCACGCCACTCATCGCTTTCGATGATATCGCGGATTACAACCATTTTTGCGGTTTCATTGGGCACTTCGATGCCCACGACGCCTTTGCCGGGCACGGGTGCCTGCACGCGTAGACTATGGGCTTTCAAGGCGAGTGCGAGATTGTTGGAGAGGGCGGCAATACGCTCTACCCGGACACCGCGAGCGGGTAAGATTTCATATCTTGTAACTACGGGTCCTTGTTTGATGCTCGAGATTTCAGCGCTAATGCCAAACTCATCCAACGTTTGCACCAAGAGATGTCCAATGGTTTCATTATCCGCGAGGTTGCCTTTGTGTCCATCGCGTGCAGGCGCATTCAGCAATGTTACCGGTGGAAGTTGATAGTTCGGGAATTGTGCTTTTTCCGGATCGATGACCGGGGGCGGCAAAGGCGCCGGTGTCGGGGTTTCCTCATCTTCTTCAGGGGTAGCCTTCGGTTTGGGTTTCGACAGCGCACGTCGCAAAGCAGATGGGGTTGGTTTGGATTCCGAGGAGACGCGACGCTTGGACGGTTCGGCCTCGTCAGGAAAATCGGTGTCCGGTTCGGCTGGCATGCGTTTGCCTGCTATTTTTTCTGCAATAGCTTTCTTGCGTAATTCTTTCTCGAGCCGTGCTTGTTTGTGTTTCAGCAATCGGGCCTCTTTTTCCATTTCCAGGTTGCGCGAATCCAGTCGGGCATGACGACTGGTGACGTATTCCCAAACCAAGGAGGATCCTGCAATGGCATATTGGATGCCAATATATACGTTGTGAGGTCCTATCGCCATGACCAAGGCAATCAGCATGCATGTCCATAGAATCAGGCCTGCCCCGAGAGTGCTCAACCAACTGATCAATAGACCATGCGTGACCCACCAGCCGAGCAGTCCGCCTTCGTGCGTCAGATTGTAGGCTTCACGAATGTAAAAACCACCGTGTAAGTCGATGATGGCCGCTAGCAAGCAAAGGGTAACGGCAATCCAGAATACTTTTTTGCGTATCTGTTTCCGGTAGAAAATCAATAAGCCGCCGATAGAGAATAGCCATAGCGGAATTACGAATGCGCCGATTCCCGCGAGGTTGAATACCAGAAAAGCGAACCATGCGCCAAGCGGTCCAATCCAATTGGTGGCAGGGTAGTTTGGCGGGGTGTTGAGCAAGGAGATGTCGCGCCAGTCATACGAAAACAGACTTAATAGGCACAGGAGCGCGCCTGCAATTGTGAGCATGCCAGCAACGACACGTGTGTTGGAAGGATATTCGATTTTTTCAGTGGGCGTCATGCGTTTTCCAAAATAGGATTTACTCGGTTTTCTTTTCTCGTGTGTTTTGTTGGATATTGGTGGGGTCTGTTTTTTCGCCGATATCAGGGATATCACGCGTTGCTGGAGCGATAGGTATCATTTTTTTTGCCGTGACGGTTACGACGGGTGGTGTAATGGCGCTACGAATGTCTGTTCCGCGATCGACATTGACGGTGGCGGTTACTTGATATTCGCCCGTATCGGTGATGGTTGTGCAATCGATGAAAACGCGTATGTCATGGGCCTCAAATCCGTTGATGGTTTGCGGGCTTCCGAGCAGGCTTACGCTTACAACCGGCGGGGCGGGTTCAAAGGAGAGGTTGCTGTCTGGTGCTCTCAAGATTAGTACCGGTAGGTTGTTCCACTCTCGGCTGATGCGCTCTGTGACGATATTGACGCGTGCCGAGATTGTGCTGGGGGTTACTTCCCGGATTCCGGTTTCATCCTCTGTCACTACGGGAAGTTCACGAGAGAAAGATACCGCAGCTCCTTCTACATCGACAGGGGCCGTTTGCATGACTTTCAGGTCTTGGAGCAATTGTTGTGGACCTCGTACGGTAACGATTTTGGGTGAAAACTCGATTTCAGCACGTCCCAGGGCGGGTTGTCCCAGTACTTCAGGCCGGGCGACAGAGATTTGTTTCTCGATTTCACGGTCCAGTGTGAGATGCACCAAATTAGGTCGTACTTTGGTTACGGAGATCGAACGCGGAACGCCATGTACGTTGCGCAGACCAATGGGTACTTGCTCGGGGCCGGTTCTGCCGTCGGTGCGCGGGCGTACAATGAGCCGCAACTGGCTTTGGTCCAGTCTGCGCAGATCCTCTAACGATCCTCGGCAGGTGATGTAGGCATAGCGAGCATCCTGTTGTAGGACGGCCATACCGGGTTCGACAACCATTTGAATGGGTACTTCAAACTCATCCGTTTGGTTCGTGATCCGTTGAATCGAATAGATGGATGCCGTGGCCAAAACGAAAGCGAGAATCTTGATCGGCAGATTTTCGCGGTATAATTTACGCCAATTTTCGCGTTTACGAAGCATGCGGTGCCTCCTTGTTTCCGCGGCTCTCTGATTTTGCGATACCCTCGGGTGTTAAATCGAGCTGCTCCTGCATACGGCGCCAGACATTATCTTCCTGGGGGCCTTTCAGCAGGGCATTGAGAAAACGGCGTAATCGTTCCCCATCGAGTCCGCGGCTTAAGCGACCGCGGTAGCTGACGGATATGGCACCTGTTTCTTCTGACACGACAATGACGACAGCATCTGTTTCTTCGCTCAGGCCAACGGCGGCACGGTGTCGGGTTCCGATGTTTTTGTGCAATTCGAGTCGTTGGGATAGCGGGAACACGCAACTGGCGGCCATAATGCGTCCCGCATGAATGACAACACCGCCATCGTGCAGAGGGGTATGCGGATAGAAAATGGTTGAGAGCAATTCGGGGATGACAGGGGCATCAATCTTGATGCCTGATTCGCGGACGCCGCGTGTGCCGATTTCGCGTTCAATGGCAATCAGTGCTCCAACCTTGTGATCTGCCAGATGGGTTACGGCCTGCACGACGCTGTCAATCACCGTTCTCTTGTCGGTGTTGGCGGAAAATACGGGTTGGCGGCCAAGTTCGGCGAGTGCGCGGCGAATTTCGGGTTGAAAGATGATAACAAAGCCGGCGGCGATGTAGACGGATAGACGCCGTAAGAGCCAGTTCAGTTGACTGAGGTTTAGCAAGTAAGTCATGGTTAGCAGCACGGCAATCAGCAGGAGCATACCGATAAGGACTTGTGCACCGCGCGTGCCCCGGAAGAAGAGAAAGATGTAGTAAAACGCAATGGTCAGGATCAGGATTTCAAATACACCTGTCCAGCCAATGGCGAGTATCGTTTCCAACATCGAGTCCTCTCTCTTTCTTATAGATTTTCCCACCGCGCCGGTTCACGTATGGCTGCAGCAATGCGTGCAGCTTGCAAAGACTCCGGCACATCATGCACCCGTAAAATGGATGCGCCCTGCAGCACGGCGCAGGTAAGTGCTGCCAAGCTGCCAGGTAATCGATCCTCAGGTGATTCCACATTTCCCACCGTTCCAATAAAACGTTTTCGCGATGCTCCTACGAGTATGGGGGCCCCTATGGATGTAAAATGCGCTAATCGATGTAAAATTTCAAGATTGTGAGCAAGTTTTTTTCCAAATCCGATTCCGGGGTCAATAGCGATAGAGGCGGGATCTATACCCATGGCGGTTACGGTGTTGACGCGCGCTTGCAACCATTCGCGAATCTCTGCCACACAGTCTTCATAACACGGGTCATGCTGCATGTTTTCGGGGGTTCCTTGCATGTGCATGATCACGATTCCCACGCGTGTTTCTCGCGCGAGCTCAGGCATGTCGGTATCTTGCGTAAGGCCGGAGATATCGTTGATAATAGACGCGCCTGCCGAGATCGCTTTTTGTGCCACGATGCTACTGGTGGTGTCGATGGATATGATCGCATGCGGTTCTTTTGCCAGAATGCCTTCGATGACCGGTAATACGCGCAGGATTTGTTCCTCCGGGGCAACGGATGCTGCTCCAGGTCGGGTTGATTCACCACCAATATCCAGGATGCGTGCACCTTGGCGTATCATGTGCAGGGCCTTTTTAATGGCTTGTGAAGCATCCAGATATTGTCCGCCGTCGGAAAAAGAGTCGGGAGTGACATTCACGACTCCCATGATCACGGGCTCCGGTGACAGCAGGATTTGTTTATCCCGACACTGCCATACTTGTCTTGTTTTTGATGCCGGCATTGCTTGCACACTGCCGGGTTTGGGTTCTCCCGCCAGGATGTAGGTATCCGGCTGTGGCGAAAAGGATTCCGTCATGAAGGTTACATATCTTTTGATTCAGGTTTTTGTTCGGGGTCGGTTTCCGTTTGTGGTGCTGATGTTGTTTGGGAAGCGACCGGTTGTTCCGCTGCCTTGTCGATTTGATTCCGTTCTTCGGTTGTACGCACGCGTCCGATTTCCACAATATCAACGACATCGCGCCCATCGATGGTTTCGAGTTCCAAGAGTCGTTGGGAGACGTTTTCGAGGGCCTCGCGATATTCTTCGAGAATGCTGTGGGCGCGTTCATGTGCTTCGCGCAGCAGGCGCGCTACTTCGGCATCGATTTTTTGCGCGGTTTCTTCGCTGTAGTCCTGCTGGCGGGATACCTCCCGGCCGAGGAACATGACCTCCTGATTTTGTCCGAATTTCTGCGGTCCAAGTGCTTCGCTCATGCCCCAGTTGCAAACCATCATGCGGGCAATTTCGGTGGACTGTTTAATATCCTGTGCCGCGCCATTGGTGATTTCGCCGAAGACGATTTCTTCGGCGCAGCGTCCGCCCATCGCGCCTGCCAGCTCGTCTAGCAATTTGGATCGGCTCTGGGTGTAGCTGTCTTTTTCGGGCAACGACATGGTGGCGCCGAGATAGGCAATGCCACGTGGGATGATGGTTACCTTGTGCAGTGGTTCGGTTTCTTTCAGCACTTGCTGCACAACGGCATGTCCCGCCTCATGGTAGGCCGTAAGGCGCTTTTCCTTGTCGTCGATTTTGCGACTACGGCGTTCGCTGCCCCAGAGAACTTTGTCGCGGGCTTCTTCCAGGTCGGTCATGTGCACGGCATCCTTGTTGCGTCGGGCGGCGAGCAATGCAGCTTCGTTCAGCAGGTTCTCCAAGTCAGCACCTGAGAATCCCGGGGTTCCGCGTGCAATGCGTCGCAGATCTACTTCCTCGGATAGTTTAATGTTGCGGGAGTGGATTTTGAGAATGTCCTCGCGGCCATCGATCATGGGAAGGTCGATGACAATCTGGCGGTCGAAGCGTCCGCGGCGCAATAAGGCCGGGTCGAGAACATCGGGGCGGTTGGTTGCAGCGATGATGATGACACCTTCCGATGTTTCGAAACCATCCATTTCCACAAGCAAGGCATTCAAGGTTTGCTCGCGTTCATCGTGGCCTCCGCCAATGCCGGTGAAACGGCTGCGTCCGACGGCATCAATTTCGTCGATAAAGATAATACAGGGCGCATTTTTTTTGCCTTGTTCAAACATATCGCGTACGCGCGAAGCACCCACGCCGACAAACATCTCCACGAAATCCGAACCACTGATGCTGAAGAATGGCACATCTGCTTCTCCTGCGATGGCTTTAGCCAGTAGGGTTTTGCCTGTTCCCGGAGGTCCCATCAGCATGACGCCTTTGGGGATGCGTCCACCCAATTTTTGGAATTTCTTGGGGTCTTTAAGAAAGGCAATAATTTCCTGCACCTCCTCTTTGGCTTCATTGACACCCGCAACATTTTTGAATGTGATTTTATTTTTTTCGCGATTCAGCATGCGTGCGCGGCTTTTCCCAAAACTCATGGCCCCATGCCCTGCGGCGCGCATTTGGCGGATGAAGATGAAATAAATCAGGCCAAAAATCAGGAGTACAGGCAATAAGCTGGATAAGATGTGCCAGAGGAGGGGGTTCTGGGGCGGGATTTCTGTTTCAACATCGTGCGTGCGCAACCACTCCATGATATCGCGATCAATGGTTG